>NZ_WTEW01000009.1:0-85300 GCF_009795865.1 Gilliamella sp. Pas-s27 | reverse complement strand
TGTGAGAGTAGGGTGCCGCCAGACTTTTAAATAGATGAGCCCAGCAGTGATGCTGGGCTTTTTTGCTTTTGGGATTTTTATTTAGAGAAATAACGAAGCAGTAAGCTATGATGATTAATATTATGATAAATATTGATTAGTGTGAAAAATACACAGAAAAGGCGTATTTATTCTATTAGTACTATTTTTTTATTTATTTATTGCTTTATGTATGAAACAATTTAGCTGTATAAAAATAAATTTTTGAGGTAGTCAGTGATTGACAATGATGGCTACCGTCCAAATGTAGGAATAGTTATTTGTAACAGGTATGGTCAGGTACTTTGGGCTCGTCGTTATGGGCAAAATTCTTGGCAATTTCCTCAGGGCGGCATAAAACAAAACGAAACGCCTGAGCAGGCAATGTTTCGCGAATTAAACGAAGAAGTAGGTTTATCATCAAAAGATGTAAAAATTTTATCTGTTACTAATGGTTGGTTACGATACAAATTACCGAAAAGAATGATTCGTTGGGAAAATCAACCTGTTTGTATTGGGCAAAAACAAAAGTGGTTCTTATTAGAATTAATATCTGATGTATCTGTAATTAATCTTAATATGTCGTCAACTCCTGAGTTTGATGATTGGAAGTGGGTTAACTATTGGTATCCTATTCGGCAAGTTATTTCTTTTAAAAGAGATGTATATAGGAAAGCAATGAAGGAGTTCTCTTGTATTGTTTTTTCAATTCAAATTGAAATAGATGTACCTATTACCAATATTCCTAAAAAGAAACGATTTAATTTCTTTGCTCATAAACGTAAAAATAAAAAGCGTATAAAAAAATGAATCAATATTTGCAATTTCCTCAAATCGATCCAATAGCTTTTTCTATTGGCCCTATATCGCTCCATTGGTATGGTGCAATGTATTTATTTGGTGTACTTGGAGCCCTTTATTTGGCTAAACGCCGGGCAAATAAACCAAATAGCAAGTGGACATTACAACAGGTTGAAAATTTGTTATTTTGGGGATTTTTAGGCCTTTTTATTGGAGGTAGGTTAGGTTACGTTTTCTTCTATAATTTTGATTCATTTATAAAAGATCCTGTAATTTTATTTAAAGTTTGGGAAGGTGGCATGTCTTTCCATGGAGGCTTGATTGGCTCTATTTTTGTTATTGCTATTTTTGCCAAAAAGACAAAGAAAACTTTTATGCAAGTAGGTGATTTTGTTGCTCCACTCGTTCCAATTGGCTTAATGTTTGGACGATTTGGTAATTTTATTAATGGAGAACTTTGGGGAAGAGTAACTAATTTGCCTATTGGTATGCTATTTCCAACATCATCACATGCCGATTTTATGTTTGTTCAATCTCATCCTGAATGGTTTTCACTTTACTCTCAGCTCAATGGCATTTTGCCACGACATCCTTCACAGCTTTATGAAATGATGTTTGAAGGAATTGTACTATTTATTATTTTGAATATTTTTATCCGAAAACCAAGACCTACTGGCTCAGTATCTGGATTATTTTTGCTTTGTTATGGTTTATTTAGATTTGTTATAGAGTTTTTTAGACAACCAGATGAACAGTTAGGTTTATTTTTAAATGTTATTAGTATGGGGCAAATATTATGTCTGCCAATGATTATTGGTGGTATTTTAATTATTTTGTTTGCGTATAGATTTAATAATAAGGCGAAAATACGATGAAACAATATTTAGCGTTAATGCAAAAAATTTTAGATGAAGGCGTGCCTAAGTCAGATAGAACGGGTACTGGAACGCTATCTATTTTTGGGCATCAAATGAGATTTAATTTACAAGAAGGTTTTCCTCTTGTCACAACTAAAAAATGTCATTTACGTTCAATTATCCATGAGTTACTTTGGTTTCTAAAAGGCGATACTAATATCCAGTATTTAAAAGATAACAAAGTAACAATTTGGGATGAATGGGCTGATGCCAACGGTGACTTAGGGCCTATTTATGGGAAACAATGGCGTACATGGGGGACTACCGATGGTCGTCAAATAGATCAAATTTCACAATTAATTGATCAAATTAAAAATGATCCTGATTCTAGACGTATGATTGTTTCTGCTTGGAATGTTGGAGAATTAGAACAAATGGCATTAGCACCATGTCATGCTTTTTTCCAATTTTATGTTGCAAACGGTAAACTTTCTTGTCAGCTTTATCAGCGTTCTTGTGACGTGTTTTTAGGGCTACCATTTAATATCGCCAGCTATTCATTGTTAGTTCATATGGTTGCACAACAATGTGAACTGGATGTAGGTGATTTTGTGTGGACTGGTGGTGATACACACCTTTATTCTAATCATATAGAACAAGCCCATTTGCAATTAAGTCGTGCACCAAGAGTTTTGCCAAAATTAACTATTAAACGTAAACCTCTAACAATTTTTGATTATAGGTTTGAGGATTTTGAAATTGTTGGTTATGATCCCCATCCCGCAATCAAGGCGCCTGTTGCTGTTTGATTTTTTGTCAAAAAGTTTCAGAAAAATATTTGTCTCAGCATAAAAATAGGTAATTTTGAAAATTGAACATAGCTAATAGTTTTAATTATTAACGATGACTTAACTTAATATAATTTGATAACAAATATTACAACTGAATAATGATATGACGCCTTAAGCTTTGTTTATTTTTATGCTCCCGAAAAACAAGATATAGTATATAATAAATAACTGTATTATTAATAATATTTGATCTTAATATGAGTCAAAATCAAGAAATTCGCCCTATTTTTACTAAAAATTTATTATATCCCCGTTATTGGTTAACGTGGCTTGGTATTGGTGTTTTATATTTAATTGTTTTATTGCCATACCCAATTATTTATCAATTGGGAAGAGGGTTAGGATTACTCTCGATGAAGTTAATTGGTAAACGTAAAGAGACAGCGAGACAAAATCTTAAACTCTGTTTCCCTGAAAAAACACAACAAGAACGTGATCAGATGTTACGTGAGAATTTTATTTCTACTGGGTTAGCTATTTTTGAAACTGGTATGGCTTGGTTTTGGTCCGATAAACGTTTAGCGCGTCATACATCTATTATTGGTGATAATTATATAACAAAGGCGCAACAGTCAGGTCAAGGTGTTTTACTTATCGGTATCCATTTTTTAACATTAGAATTAGGCGCACGTATTTTGGGAATGAGTCATCCTGGTGTGGGGGTGTATAGACCGAATGATAATCCTGTTATGGATTATATTCAACTTAAAGGTCGTTTAAAATCAAACAAATATATGTTGGAACGTCATAACACAAAAGGTATGATTCGAGCATTAAAAAATGGTGAATTGCTTTGGTATGCCCCCGATCATGATTATGGTCCTAAAAATAGTGTTTTTGCTCCACTATTTTCAGTCGAAAAAGCTGCGACAACAGTAGGTACGCGTATATTAGTTAAGTTAGGTCATCCTGCTATTATCCCATTTACACCTAAACGGGAAAAAAGTGGCCGCTATATTGTTTATATTTCTCCTAGAGTTGAAGGGTTTCCTGTAGAAGATGATGTTTTAGCGGCAACGTTCATGAATAAAATCATTGAACAAGAAATTTTAAAAGCACCTGAACAATATATGTGGTTACATCGTCGATTCAAAACTCGCCCGAAAGGAGATGCCCCTTTATATTCTGATAGTGTGCAATCTGATTAATACGGTTTTTTATAATATCAGTTAAAAGAGCAAAAAATTACAATATGCAAAAACTAAATAAAATTATTTTATATTGTCGTCCTGGATTTGAAAAAGAGTGTGCGGCGGAAATTACAGATAGAGCTGCGAAAAAAGAAATATATGGTTTTGCTAAAGTAAAAGAACACAGCAGTTATGTTATTTTTGAATGTTATCAAGATGATGATGCTCAATTACTAATAAAGGATTTGTCTTTTCGGACACTTATTTTTGCACGACAAATGTTTGTTTCTGGTGACTTATTAGTTAATTTACCAACAAATGATCGTATATCTCCTATTACTAATGCATTATCTGGATGTATAGATAAAGCGGGTGATTTACGAGTTGAAGTTGCTGATACTAATGAAGGTAAAGCACTTTCAGGTTTCTGTCGTAAATTTACGGTTCCTCTTCGTCAGGCATTACGAAATAAACGTATTTTATTGAAAATTGAAAATCCTTCTCGTCCTGTTATTCATTTATTTTTTATCAATAATAATAGTTGTTATGTTGGTTATTCATTTAGCCAAAATAATTCCCCTTTTTATATGGGAATTCCACGACTAAAATTCCCTTCTGATGCTCCGAGTCGCTCTACGTTAAAATTAGAAGAAGCTTTTCATATCTTTATCCCTTATGAAGAGTGGGATGAGCGATTAAAAGGCGGGTTGAATGCTGTTGATTTAGGAGCTTGTCCAGGGGGATGGACTTATCAACTTGTAAAAAGAAGTATGATGGTTTATGCCATTGATAATGGATCGATGAATGAAAAATTAATGGAAACCGGTCAAGTCAAACATTATAGAGAAGATGGTTTTAAATTTATTCCTAAAAAGCATAATATTTATTGGTTAGTTTGTGATATGGTTGAAAAACCAACTAAAGTTACCGAATTAATAGCTAAATGGCTAATTAATGGTTGGTGTAGAGAGACTATTTTTAATCTTAAATTACCAATGAAAAAGCGTTATGAAGAAGTAAAACAAAGTTTACAATTACTAAGCAACGAATTAAATAATAAGAAAATTAATGTACAAATTCAGGCTAAACAGCTTTATCATGATCGAGAAGAAGTCACCGTTCATGTACAACGAATTTGGGGATAAAAACTTATAAGGGAATAGGTATGAATCTGAAACGCTCCTTTTGTGTTGTGTTAATAATGTCATTATTTGTATTTTTAGTGGGATGTAGTCTTAAATCAAACAAGTCCCTTGTCTTTGATGATCATCAAAACTCTAACTATTATTTGTCACAAGCGGATAATAGCACTGGTTCCATTAAAGTTAATTGGCAACTATTAGCTATTCGCGCTTTAATAAAAGAAAATAAATTTTCGCAAGCAAACGTATTATTATCAAATTTGCCTCTTAATCTTGATGCTGAACAACAGATAGAGAAGTTATTATCAGAGGGAGAAATTGCTGTAAAAAAGAGAAAAAAGTTTGACCTTAATCAATTTGCTCTCGAAAAATTTACTAATTCACAGTTATACCGTTATTACACTATAAAATTAGGGCTAGATATAAATAGTAAAGATATTAATGCCCAAGCTCATGATTATCTTCAATTAGAAAAATATGTATCAGAAGCTCAAAAAAGACAATTATTAAACAATATATGGAATTTTTTCCATAAATTGAAATCTGATAAACTTGGTAAAATTTTTGTTGATGAAAATGACATAGTATTAAGAGGTTGGGTTGAATTAGCTTATATTTATCAAAATAATACTAAAACACTCGCTTCACAAGATGAAGATACTCCAGAAACAATTGCTGCAAAATCTGAAAATCAAAAAAAATTATTGAATCAAGCTATCAACAGTTGGGCTACGCAATATCCAGATCACCCAGCTAACGATATTATTTCCATATTAACTGGTGGAAAAACACTTTCTGTTGATGCTAATGCAAAAAATGTTGCTTTATTATTACCATTAAACGGTTCTTCTCGTATATTTGGTGAAACTATTCGCCAAGGTTACATCAATGCTATAAATTTTTTCCCACAAGAACCCCAACAAAATGTGATTGTATTGGATACAACCAGTGCGCCTATAGATACTTTAATTCAACAAGCACAGGAACAGAATGTTGACTTAATTGTAGGACCTTTATTAAAAAATGAAGTTGCAAAAATAAAAGAACTAGCGCCACCTATTCCTGTTTTAGCCTTAAATAAGATTGATAACACGGCTGCTTCTGCTAATAAAATGTGTTTTTTTGCTTTATCTCCTGAGGATGAAGCAAAAGATGCTGCAGACCATATTTATTCTCAAAATAAAGTAAAACCACTACTATTAGTCCCCCAAACAGATTTGGGAAGACGAGTTGCACAAAGTTTTGCTGCACAGTGGTCACAATTATCGGCAAATAATTCACAAGCTTATGTACAATATTTTGGCAATACTACAACGTTAAGCGCCAATATGAATCGGAATGTAGGTATTAGCCTTACAGGAAATCCTATTTTGAATAATGAAGGCTTATCAGAGGGAATGTTATCTACTGGGTTTGATGCTATTTATGTTTACTCTTCATATGATGAATTGACATTGATAAAACCAATGCTTGATATGGGCGCAAATAAAACTATTGGCAATTCATCAACTATCATTCTTTATTCAAGTTCAAAAAGTCATGTTGCTAATGCTTCTAAAGATTTTAACTATGATATGAATAAAACTGAATATGCAGAAATTCCTATGATTGTGAATCAAAAGGATAATGTAAATACAAATATACCGAGTAATGTTCAAAAAGATTATTCATTAATGCGTCTATATGCAATGGGAATTGACGCATGGAGACTTGCTAATCGGTTTAACCAGCTTAATTCATATCAACCTAATTTTTTAGATGGAATGACTGGTAAACTATCCTCAACAGAACAATGTGAAGTGACTCGCTCACTCTCTTGGCAACAATATATCTATGGTGATGCTAAATCAGATTCTAAGAGCGAATAAAAAACAAATTGGTGAGCATTATGAAAATATTGCTTGCCAATATCTACTAAAGCAAGGTCTCAAACTTCTTGCTCATAATAGCCAATTTCGCTTTGGTGAGCTTGATTTAATTATGTTAGATAATGATTGTATTGTTTTTATTGAAGTACGTTATCGAAAAAATGCGAATTTTGGTGATGCCGAAATGACCGTAACATTAAATAAACAAAATAAGATAAAACAGGCTGCTCAGCTATGGATGATAGAGCAAAATTTAAACATTGAAGATACAGAGTTTAGATTTGATGTTTTTGCTATTACAGGTAAAAGGCAAAAGTGGATTATCAATGCATTTTAATTTTTAGGTGAAAACGTGCAAGATTTAATTAAAAACTATTTTACTGAAAGTATTCAGACTCAAATCGTGATGGCAGAATCACTTGGTTATTCTATCGAAAAGGCCGCAAATATCATTGTCGAGAGTTTGCTTAATGGCAATAAGATTGTGAGTTGTGGTAATGGCTCATCGGCGGCCAATGTACAAAGCTTTACTTCACGTTTAATCACTAGTATTAACATCGAAAGACCAAGTATTCCAGCAATAGCTTTAGTATCGGACAATGTTTTATTAAGTGCGATAGCCAATCATGAAGAAGTTTATGCTCGTCAAATTCAAGCATTAGGACAACAAAGCGATGTTTTAATTATAGCTACGTGTCAAGGAAATAGTCGCTCGATCATTCGAGCCGTCCAAGAAGCAGTAATTAAAGATATGAAAATTGTTGCATTAACAGCTTTTGATGGTGGTGAAGTAATTGGTTTATTAGGTCAAAATGATATTGAAATTAGAATCCCATCTTATAAAAAAGTGATGGCTTATGAAATGCATGCCATGATTTTAAATTGTCTATGCCAATTAATTGAAAATACATTGTTTATCCATAATGAATAAGTTGAAATAAAAGTAGTTTAGTTCTGCATTAATAGCTATTTTATGCTACAATTATGAACTGTTTGATGATTTAAATTAATAAGAGAACATGGTGTTATGACCGAACTAGCCAAAGAAATAACTCCCGTTAATATTGAAGATGAACTAAAGTCTTCATATCTTGATTATGCAATGTCAGTCATTGTAGGTCGAGCATTACCTGATGTGCGAGATGGTTTAAAGCCTGTGCATAGGCGTGTTTTATTTGCAATGCATGAAGCAGGGTATGATTGGAATAAACCTTATCGAAAATCGGCACGTGTTGTTGGGGATGTAATTGGTAAATACCATCCGCATGGTGATTCTGCTGTTTATGACACAATTGTGCGTATGGCTCAACCATTTTCATTGCGTTATATGCTAGTTGATGGGCAAGGTAATTTTGGCTCTGTTGATGGTGACTCGGCAGCCGCAATGCGGTATACCGAAATTCGGATGCAAAAATTTGCAGGAGCATTGCTTACAGATCTTGATAAACAAACTGTTGACTTTTCGCCAAACTATGATGGATCTGAAATGATTCCTGATGTGTTACCAACGCGAATTCCTAACTTATTGATCAATGGTTCATCAGGAATTGCTGTTGGTATGGCAACTAACATTCCTCCTCATAATCTATCTGAAGTTATTAATGGTTGTTTGGCCTTCATTGCAGATGAAAATATCTCGATTGATGGTTTAATGGAATATATTCACGGTCCAGATTTTCCAACAGCAGCATTAATCAATGGTAGAAAGGGCATCGAAAATGCTTATCGCACTGGTCGTGGTATTATCTATATTCGATCTAGAGCAACAATTGAAGTTGACGATCATAGTGGTCGTGAAACGATTATCGTTAACGAAATTCCATATCAAGTTAATAAGAAAAAATTAATCGAAAAAATTGCTGAATTAGTTAAAGATAAAAAAGTGGAAGGTATTTCAGCATTACGTGATGAATCTGATAAAGATGGTATGCGTATTGTTATTGAAATAAAACGCGATGCGGTTGGTGAAGTTGTTTTAAATAACCTTTTTTCTTTAACTCAATTACAAGTTTCATTTGGCATTAATATGGTGGCTTTGCATAAAGGTCAACCTAAACTGTTAAATTTGCGTGAGATGATTGAAGCATTTGTTCTTCATCGCCGTGAAGTAGTAACTCGTCGAACTATTTATGAACTACGCAAAGCACGCGAACGTGCTCATGTATTAGAAGGTTTGGCAATTGCACTAGCTAATATCGATCCTATCATTGAACTAATTCGTGCTGCAGCAACGCCTAGTGAAGCAAAAACTAAATTATTGAGTCAAGCTTGGCAACTTGGGAATGTTGCTGCTATGTTAGAAAAAGCAGGTAATGATGCAGCTAGACCAGAAGATTTAGCGCCAGAGTTTGGTATTCATGATGGACATTATTATTTATCAGAAGCACAAGCTCAAGCGATTTTAGATCTTCGCTTACACCGCTTAACGGGCCTTGAACATGAAAAAATTCTTGATGAATACAAAGAGTTGTTAGTTCAAATTGGTGAGTTATTGCATATTTTGGCAAGTTCAGAGCGTTTAATGGAAGTGATTCGTGAAGAGCTTGAGGCTGTTCGAGACCAATTCCAAGATGCTAGACGAACAGAAATTACCGCAAGCAGTGCAGATATTAATATTGAAGACCTTATTGCTCAAGAAGATGTGGTGGTTACTCTTTCTCATCAAGGTTATGTAAAATATCAGCCTCTTTCTGATTACGAAGCTCAACGTCGTGGTGGCAAAGGTAAATCTGCAACTAAAATTAAAGAAGAAGATTTTGTTGAAAAATTATTAGTGGCTAATACTCACGATACGATTCTTTGTTTTTCAAGCCGGGGTCGATTATATTGGATGAAAGTTTATCAATTACCTGAAGCTAGTCGTGGCTCTCGTGGTCGTCCAATAATAAATTTATTACCACTAGAAGAAAACGAACGTATTACTGCAATTTTACCAGTTCGAGAATTTGATGATGAACATTGTGTATTTATGGCAACAGCACAAGGTACAGTTAAGAAAACATCTTTAATTGAATTTAGCCGTCCACGAAGTGGTGGCATTATTGCGATTAATTTGCGTGATGATGATGAATTAATTGGCGTTGACTTAACCAGTAATGATCCTTCCGCTATGACTGATGATGAAGAAATGAATGATGATATCGTCATCGAAGACATTGATGTTGAAGATGCTGAAGTTGCGCAATGTTCAACGACTGAAGATATTATGTTATTCTCAGCAAATGGTAAAGTTGTTCGATTCCCAGCTAATAAAGTTCGTTGCATGGGACGAACTGCTGCGGGTGTTCGAGGTATAAGGCTTGATAGTGATGACAAAGTGGTATCTCTGATAGTACCTCGTGGAAACGGTGCAATATTAACAGCAACCCAAAATGGTTATGGTAAACGTACACAGCAAGAATTATATCCAACAAAATCACGAGCAACTAAAGGTGTTATTTCTATTAAAGTAAGTGAGCGTAATGGTGCTGTGGTTGGTGCGGTTCAGGTTGATGAAACGGATCAAATCATGTTAATTACAGATGCAGGAACGCTTGTTCGCACTCGAGTTTCAGAAGTAAGTATTGTCGGTCGTAATACTCAAGGCGTTATGCTTATTCGTACAGCAGAAACAGAAAAGGTTGTGGGATTACAGCGAATAGCTGAAACAGAGGATGATAGTGAATCCGATTTATTACCTCATAGTGAAGAGCGGAGTGATTTAGAACAAGGATCCGAAGAATAATTTTTAATTATAAAAAAGGATTAGTGATATTAACTAATCCTTTTTTATTTAGAATAACCTCGAAAAGGAATAGTATTAGATGGCATTTTTTACAAAAAAAATTTTAACAAATCTTGCATGGCAGATTTTAATTGCTTTGGTTTTAGGTGTTGCGATGGGAGCTTATTTATTTGAGCTTTCTGTTCCATCTCATCCATTACATTCTTATTATCAATTTTCGATAGTTAATATTTTTCAGCCTGCAGGCGATATTTTTATTCGTTTAATTAAAATGATTGTATTACCTATCATACTCAGTACATTAACGTTAGGTATTGCAGGTATTGGCGGTTCGAAAAGATTGGGAACTTTAGGTTTTAAAACAATACTTTATTTTGAGATTATTACCACTATTGCTATTTTATTAGGCCTTTGCTGGGGAAATATTTTTTCACCAGGATCGGGTATTGATTCATCTACACTTGCAACAACTGATGTGAGTAAATATGCAAAAGCAGCAGAAGAATTAAGCGGAAAACCACATGGTTTGATTGTTATGATTCTCGATATGATTCCTGCAAATATTTTTAAAGCTATGACGGATGGTGCTGTTTTACCAGTTATCTTTTTCTGTGTCTTTTTTGGTTTAGGATTAATGTCTTTACCTGACAAACAGCGTGAACCGTTTCTTTTCTTTTTAAAAGTAATTTCAGATACCATGTTTAAAGTAACCAATATGATAATGCGTTATGCACCAATTGGTGTATTTGCACTTATCACTGTAACTGTTGCTAAATATGGTTTTGAATCTTTATTGCCTTTATTTAAATTAATTTTGACTGTATATTCGGCAATGATCATTTTCACGTTAGTGGTACTTGGTCTGGTTTGCAAACTTTGTCGCTTCAATATTTTTACATTGCTAAGAATCTTAAAAGAGGAGCTAGTCATTGCATTTTCAACGGCAAGTTCAGAAACAGCGCTACCGAAGATTATTGAAAAGATGGAAGCTTATGGTGCTCCAAAATCAATAACTAGCTTTGTGATTCCAACGGGATATTCATTTAATCTTGATGGTTCGACACTTTATCAAAGTATAACTGTTATCTTTTTAGCTCAACTTTTTAAAATTGATCTCACAATTTTGGATCAAATTATTATTGTTATTACATTGATGATTGCTTCTAAAGGTATCGCAGGTGTTCCTGGTGCATCGATTTTAGTTCTATCGGCAACACTTGGTAGTGTTGGCATTCCTCTTGAAGGTATTGGTTATATTATGGGGGTTGAACGAATTTTAGATATGGGAAGAACTGTAGTTAATGTAGTAGGTAATGCATTAGCTGCAATAGTTATTGCTCGTTGGGAACATGTTTTTGATGATAATAAAGCAAGAGCTTATGAACAGCAATATTTAAAATAAAATCATTATTTGTTTACTAAAGCTTCAGCTAAAAACTGAAGCTTTTTTATTGCTTAAATAGTTATTGTGGCAAGCAATTAATAATATTCATATTAAAAAAACATAAAAAAACCCAGCATAGCTGGGCTTTTTTATTTATTTAAAACTATTTGATTTTAGCTTCTTTATAAACTACATGCTGACGAACTACAGGATCGTATTTTTTGATCTCCATTTTTTCAGGCATAGTTCTTTTGTTTTTGCTAGTGGTATAAAAATGACCTGTACCAGCAGAAGAAACTAATCTAATTTTTTCGCGTACACCTTTTGCCATGATATGGTTTCCTTATTAGTACTTTTCACCACGGGCACGAAGTTCAGCTAAAACTGCATCAATACCCTTTTTATCGATAGTACGCATACCTTTAGCAGATACACGTAGTTTTACAAAACGCTTTTCACTCTCAATCCAGAAACGGTGAGTTTGAAGGTTTGGTAGAAAACGACGTTTAGTAGCATTCATCGCATGAGAACGATTATTTCCTACTAAAGGACCTTTTCCTGTTACTTGGCATACTCGTGACATGTCAATAATTCTCCGAAATTTCTATGCTTAAGCCCTGGGCGTAATATGTTAATGGAATTAACCTCGTCAGGCTTTTAGTTTACTGCAGTTCTATCTGAGAAGCAGTTTACCTCTCACATTACACCCACAATAATGAGGTAGCGAAGTATACGCTGTTATACGAAAATTCTCAAGCATTATCTTATTTAAGCATAAAATAATTTTATTACTCAAATGAATATTAACAAATAGATAACATTTATTTTATTTTGTTATTATTAAAACAATTACTTTCTAATTTAAATTATTTTGATTAAATACAAAAACGGTTTAATTTTATAATAAATATGTTTTAATACTAAATTATAGATTTTACCTATTAAATTTTATTTTTTAATTTTCATGGAGGTTATATGAGCCAATTTACGCCATACAGTATATACGGCATTATCGGTTATCCTTTAGGACATAGTATGAGCCCTCTCATTCATACTACTTCATTCCAAGACTATGGCATTCCTGCTGTTTTAGTTCCTTTTGCTACACCTCCACAAGAGATTGCAACTCTATTTAAATCGGTAAGATTATTAAATATTCGAGGTTTATGTGTCACTATTCCGCATAAGCAAACGATTATTCCTTATTTAGATGAAGTGACAGAGCATGTAAAAAAAGCGGGAGCTGCTAATTTAGTGTATTGGCGTGGTGATAAGCTCTGTGGTGACAATACAGATATTGTTGGATTTATGGAACCACTTAAAAACAAAAAACTACCTGCAGAATATAACAAAGTGTTATTACTTGGTGCAGGCGGTGCTGCACGTGCAGCCGTTGTTGGCTTACAGGATCTTGGTTATACCAATATTACAGTAACTGATATTGTGGATGAGTCAGCTCAAATACTAGCTAATGAATTCAACTTAAAAATAATTAAATGGGAAGACCGCAGTGAGGTTGAAGCTCAAATCATAATTAACTCAACACCACTAGGCATGACGGGGAAATTTGAAGATCAAACTCCTTACGACCAAGCTTGGTTTAAAGGAAAAGGAGTAGCTTATGATATCGTTTATACTCCATACAATACACGTTTTAGACAAGAAGCAGAGCAAGCAGGTTGGGAATCTATTTCTGGACGTGAAATGTTTATAGGTCAAGCCAATGCTCAATTTAAAATTTGGACTGGAAAGGATCTTTCTGAGCGTGCAAAACAGGCTGTAATTGATGCTTTAACTAAAAAATAATTACCACAATGGCAACAACTGTGGCTAGTTAAATTAGAATTAGTTATTTTCGGTTATTTGGATAATTTATTTTGTGATTATTAAATTTGAGTTTTATTCAATTGAACTAAAAAACTAACAATATTAACTGAATAACCAATGAGAATTACAATAAGGAATATTTATGACTAACTTAGAATTACAAGCGTACCGTCGTTTTTTCATGTTAAAAGTATCAGAAGCCAGTAAATATATTGGAAAAACAGATATTGATACTTGGCATGATTGGGAAAACGGCACTAAATCTATTCCGGAGTTTGTTGCAACAGCAATGCAAGAGCTAAAAAAGCTTCGAATCGAAAAGATAAATATTATCATCAATAGTATCAATGATCGTGTTGGTAGCAATACTATTCGTTATTTTATGACATACGAAGAATTCAAAAAGGTAAATACTGATCTTGATATTATTCAGTGGCGATTACATCAATCGATTGCGACAGAGCTTTATTTTCGTGGTTTAGAAAAGCTCTGCTAATTGACATTACCAACAAAGTTTTAATTTTACTGTTATTTAGGATTTTCTATAATTTAATGTAAATAAATATTTACGATAATATTTTTATATGTTTTATTACATTTTTATAAAAAATTTTATTTTTCAACAAATTAAATAATGTATGAAAAATATATTGCAAAAAAAAGAACAAATCACTAGCATGGTTAACGTATTCTGTAAATCAGAAAGGACACCTCTAATATGAATAAAACAATTTTTTTGGTTGGTGCAAGGGCTGCAGGTAAAACAACGATGGGAAAAATGTTAGCTAATAAGTTATCGTTTTCTTTTATTGATACTGACAAGCACTTACTTGAAACAACTCAAAAAACAGTAGCCGAAATTGTTGAAAAAGAAGGTTGGGAAGGATTTAGGGCAAGAGAAAGCCAAGTGCTTGTTGACACAACTAAACCCAATTGTGTTATTGCAACTGGTGGCGGAATGGTATTAGCTGAGCATAACCGTAAATTTATGAAACAAAATGGTACAGTTATCTTTTTATCGGCACCTGTTGCGACCTTAGCGGCACGTTTAATGAAAGACCCTAATGTTGCTCAACGACCCTCACTAACAGGCTTGTCAATTATTGATGAGATGGAAAAAGTATTGGCTGAAAGACTACCTTTGTATCATGATGCTGCTCACCATGTAGTCAATGTTGACCAAGATGAAAGTCTGATTCTTTCTCAAATTCTTGAAATAATTTAAGTTTAATTTAATTTTTTTATAAAACGCCACTGAAAAAGTGGTATTTTTTGACACTAGAAAACAATTTAATATTGTTACTTATATTTTTAATAAAACAAAGTATTATGTTTTACATATGGAGTAAGACAAATGGATAATCGAAAGGTCAATCGTTATAGGATTGTTGGTTCTATTTATGCAAACTATATTATTCAAAGTATTGCGTTAATTGTAATTATGCAATTTTCTTTGGCACTTACAAAGCAATTAAATACCGATATAATAGGGCTTGGTTATGTAGCATCGGGTATCGGAATAGGTAAAATATGTTTAATGTTTTTTGGCGGAGTTTTATCGGATAAATTCGGGAGAAAGTTATTTATTTATCTAGGTATGACCTGTTATGCAATTTTCTTTGTGGGTATGACCTTTTGTACTGATATTAATATTGCCTTCTGTCTAGCAATTGCTGTTGGGGCTGGTAACTCTTTTTTAGATACAGGGTCAATGCCAGCTTTGACTGAGTGCTTTCCTAGCTCTGCAAGTTCAGCAAGCGTGCTTATCAAAGCTTCTATCTCTATCGGTACACTAATACTTCCTTTTATTGTTGCTTTCTTTTATACAAACGAGATATGGTATGGTTGGGCATTTCTTGGCTTTACTGCTTATTTAGCCATTAATGGTTTACTATTATTACCACAAAAATTCCCTTATAAAGATACGGTAATTAGAGGTAATAAAAGTTTTGGTAACTATTTCAAAGATAAACCTCGATTTGAATTAGAAGGAATTTTACTGATTATTATGGGGTTTACCACAACAGCAACATTTGTCATTATTTTACAGTGGCTCCCTATGATAGCGATGACAGGCGCTAGTATGAGTATGAGTTACGCTGGAAAATTGATTAGTTACTATAGTGCCGCATCGATCATATCGGTATTTATTACAGCCTTTGTTGTTAAACATCTCTTAAAACCAATAATTTGTATCATCATATTTCCTGCTTTTTCTGCACTAGTGTTAATTATTTTTTATTTCAATATATCGCCCATAATGTGTTTTGTTGCGGCAGTTGGATTGGGGTTTTTTGCAGCAGGTGGAGTATTACAATTAACATTAGTTGTCATGCAACAAATGTTTCCAACTCGCAAAGGACTTGCAGTTGGTTGCATGTATACATTAAGTGGATTATCCTTTTTTGTGATTCCACAGATTGTACCTAAACTAGCAATCATAGATGTTAGTTACGCTATTTTATTTGATTTTTTTATTGCTTTATCAAGTGTCATTTTAGGTTCAATTGTTTTTTACCGTTTTAAAAAGGTAATTGATTTAACAAAAATATAATAACGCTTTAATATTAAAGAGTATGTTAAAAAACATGCTCTTTTTTTATTATGTTTTCTAACTTTTTTAAACCAATTATTTTAATTAAACTGTTATCACTATTAAGTTTTTGCTATTAACAAATATTGGATATTAAGATTATTGATATTTTAAAAAAAGCTTGCCATAAAGCTTAAAATGAATAAAAATACGAAATTAATGAATTAATATTCAACTCAAGGTGTTTGTGAAAATGAAAGAGCGTACAACTGAGTTAGTTGATGGTTTAAGACATTCTGTTCCTTATATTAATGCACATCACGGTAAAATATTTGTAATTTTACTTACGGGTGCTGTTTTAAAAAGTAATAATTATTCAAATATTATTAGTGATATCGGTTTACTGTATAGTCTTGGCATTAAACTTGTTATTGTCAATGGCGCTCGTAATCAAATCGACGAGTCTTTAAAAAATCATAATATTACTCCTAGGTACCATAAAAGCACTCGTATTACTGATGCAACAACACTTGATATAATTAAACAAGTGACAGGATCATTACAGCTTAATATTACTGCAAGTTTATCAATGTGCTTAAATAACACCCCATTACAAGGTGCTCATATTAGTGTAGTCAGCGGTAATTTTGTTATAGCACAACCTTTAGGGGTTGATGATGGTATTGATTACTGTCATACAGGAAAAATCCGCCGTATAAACAATGAAGCAATAGCAGAGCAGCTAGATCGTGGTTCGATTGTATTATTAGGCCCTGTTGGTGTTTCTGTAACTGGTGAAAGTTTTAATTTAATATCAGAAGATGTTGCCGCTGAAGTTGCTATTCGCTTAAAAGCCGATAAATTAATTGGCTTTTGTGCTGAACAGGGGGTTTTAGATGAACATGGTTGTGTTATTACCGATCTTTATCCGGTAGATGCTGATAATTATGTAAAACAAAAAGAGCAACAAGGTAAACATTTATCTAGTGAAGTACGTTTTTTACGTGCAGCATCAAAAGTATGCCGCTACGGTGTAAGGCGAAGTCATTTAGTAAGTTATTTAGTTGATGGTTCGTTATTACAAGAACTCTTTTCACGAGATGGTATTGGTACGCAAGTAGCAATGGAGCATTCTGAACAAATTCGTTCTGCGACGATTAACGACATCGGGGGAATTTTAGAACTTATTCGCCCACTTGAAGAACAAGGTATTTTAGTAAAACGCTCGCGCGAACAATTAGAAATAGAAATTGATAAATTTACCATTATTGAACGTGATAACATGACAATCGGTTGTGCCGCTCTTTACCCTTATTCAGAAGAACAAATGGGTGAAATAGCCTGCCTAGCTATTCATCCTGAATATCGCAACTCATCTCGAGGTGATGTGCTTATTGACAAATTAACTGAAAGAGCAAAAGCACTCGGGCTTAAAAAAATATTTGTTTTAACAACACGAAGTATTCATTGGTTTAGAGAAAAAGGCTTTAATCCCGCTGAAGTCAAAGACTTACCAATTAAAAAAAAGCAACTTTACAATTATCAACGGAATTCAAAAATTTTAATGCTTGATAGTCTTTGATTTAAATTTAAGTCAGGCTAGTTAATATTAAATTTCTAAAAAAATAGTAATTAACATTTTACCGCAGAGCTTAAAATTTGCATTGTAAATGCTTTTTTTAAATAAAACCCTCGAGGACGAGTTAAAATAATCTGACCGTTTTCACCAATTGCCTCAGTAAGCGCTTTCCCATTTGCCGCTTTAGGCCTAATTTGTAAATAAGTACCGTAGCGTGCAGTAATTTTCTCAACTTGTCCAAGAGTTATCATATCCATCAATTCTTGCCAATCTTGCTTAAGTTGTTGCTCTTGTTCTGGGGTTGGTGTCCATAATATAGGATTTCCCACCTTTCTTTCTATTAAAGGAATCGTCCTTTGTCCTTCAATGGGTATCCAAAGGACTTTTGATAGTTTATATTTAACGTGGCTTGTTTCCCAAATAACGCCATGATTAGCCATTAATGGTGTAACACTCACAAAAGTAGTTTCTAATGGCTTACCTTGCTTATCAACAGGAATGGTTTTTAATTCAATTCCCAAACTAGCAAAATCACGTTCCGCCTTACTACCCGCATTCGCACCTAAAAAAGTTTCGATAAGATTACCTACCCAACCTTTTTGTTTGCTTAAATCAGCGGGAATAGGAATATTCAAATATTGTGCTATTTCACCAAAAGTATAGCCTGCCACTAATTGGGCACGATGTAATAATTCTTGTTCACTATTAGGTAAAAATAGATGCATGAGAAAACGAATTAACTTACTTGTTAAAAAAACAGCCAATTATATTGACTGTAAATCGTAAAATAAAGCGTTATTAACTTAACTTTTCAACCCAGCTTGCATAGTTATTAATAATAGCGGCTAAAAACGCTTTACTTTTGGCTGTAATATTACCGCTCTCATCAAAAGAAGCATTTACATTACCAATATAAGCTTCAGGTTGTTGTAGTGTTGGCATATCTAAGAAAACTAAAGACTGTCGTAATTGATGATTAGCGCCAAAGCCACCAATTGCACCTTGTGAAACAGAAACAACTGCTGCTGGTTTTTTTGACCAAATACTCTTACCGTAAGGTCGAGAACCGACATCTAATGCATTTTTTATGACTGCAGGTAACCCTCGATTATATTCTGGTGTAACAAAAATAACACCCTGACAATCAGCTATTTCTTTGCGAAAACGAGTATAAGAAAGTGGAGGGGAATCGGTATCAATATCTTCATTATATAAAGGTAAATCCCCAATTTGAATTATTTGTAATGAAAGTGATGGTGGTGCGATTTTTTGAAAAACTTTTGCTACTTTTAAGTTAAAAGAATCTTTACGTAAACTTCCAACCAATACTGCAATTTTTTTACTCATCTTCAATCCTCACTTATATTTAAACTATAAGAGGCACTTATGTGCCCCTTATGGGTAATTATTAATATTTTATTAGAAAATATTAATGACCAGATGAGTCCATTCTGCGTCCAGTTTCAAATAAGAACCAAGCACGTCTTTCTGTTTGATCAATCCATTCTTCGATTAAACTTGCAGTTGCTGTATCGTTATATTTATCACAAATATCATGTGCAACACGCATACGTTCTGTTAATTTCACATTATCTTGACAGAGTTCTGCAAGCATATCTGATGGTTCGACAAAATCTGCATCATTATCAGAAATACTTTGTAATTTAGCAATATGACCAATTGAACGTAATGTTGTACCGCCTAATTTACGCACACGTTCAGCAATTGGATCTGTCATAGCAAATAGCTCTTCACCATGATCATCTAGCATTAAATGGTAATCACGGAAGTGAGGACCACTTACATGCCAATGAAAGTTTTTAGTTTTTAAATATAAAGCAAATACATCAGCCAACACAGAATTCATTGCGCCAGAAATGTCTTTTGATGCTTTTTGACCTAAGTCAGTAGGGAATAAAATTGCTGCTTGTTGTAGTCTTTTAGTAGAGGTAGTACTTTTAGCCATAATATATTCTCCTTAAATAGAATAACGATGTAATTATGTATACAAATTACGCCAACTAAATAGTAAAGTCCAATAAAAATAGATGATTATTGGCTATTATTGTTATTTAAGTAACCGATGGTTTTTATTCTCGTCGGTTTTGTTTGAAACATTTTCTTTCACAATAAAAGGAAATCTTTCGAATTGTGATCCAGTTAAAAGTTTTATTCTTTCTTAATTGATAATATTTCCCCGAAATTTAACAAAATAGGAGGAAATATGATCGACGCAATCTCATTTGGTGCCGAATGGTTTATTGGTTTATTTCAAGAAGGTGGAAAAGTTTTTGTTGGGATGGTAACAGGCATTTTGCCTTTGTTAATTTCACTACTTGTTGTTATGAACGCTGTAATTAAATTTATTGGGCAAGATCGTATTGAGCGTTTGGCTCAAGCATGTGCAGGTAATCCGATTTCTCGATATCTTTTATTGCCATTAATAGGTACTTTTGTTTTTTGTAATCCAATGACATTAAGTTTAGGGCGTTTTATGCCAGAGTTTTACAAACCAAGTTATTATGCTGCTTCTTCTTATAGTTGCCATTCAATGAATGGATTATTCCCTCATGTTAACCCCGGTGAACTATTTGTGTATTTAGGTATTGCTGCAGGTTTAACTAAATTAGGTTTGCCACTGGGTCCCCTTGCTGTGAGCTATTTTCTTGTCGGTTTAGTAACTAATTTTTTTAGAGGTTGGATTACTGACTTTTGTACAGTTATTTTTGAAAGAAAAATGGGAATTAAATTAGAAAGAAAAGTTCATTTATAACAGTAATAAGGAATATAAAAATGGCTAAATTTATTCGAATTGAAAAAGGTGAAGTAGGTTGGGGTGGTCCATTAGAACTTCCCGTGATTGAAGGAAAAAAGATTGTTTATATTGCAGCAGGTACTCGTCCTGCAATAGTTGATACCTTAGTTGAACTAACTGGTTGGCAAGCTATTGACGGTTTTAAAGATGGCGAACCACCTAAAGATGAAATTGGTATTGCTGTGATTGACTGTGGTGGTACGTTACGATGTGGTATTTATCCTAAAAATCGTATTCCAACTATCAATATTCACGCAACCGGTAAATCTGGTCCTCTTGCTCAATATATAGTTGAAGACATTTATGTTTCTGCTGTTAAATCAAACAACATTAAAGTGATAGAAAAAGAAGACGATGTAATAACTGAAGTTCAATTAGATCATAAACAACAACAAGCAGATAATCCATCATCTGAATATAAAGAATATGATACTAACAAAAAAATCACTGAACAAAGCGATGGATTATTGGCAAAAATTGGTATTGGGATGGGATCTGGTGTTGCTGTCTTTTTTCAGGCGGGTCGGGACACTATAGATACTGTACTTAAAACAATATTGCCATTTATGGCGTTTGTATCTGCAATTATTGGGATCATTATTGCATCAGGTTTGGGTAATTTTATAGCTCACGGTTTAGTTCCGTTAGCAGATAACCCAATCGGCCTTGTTCTCTTAGCCTTAATTTGTTCTTTTCCATTACTTTCACCATTCTTAGGACCGGGGGCTGTTATCGCACAAGTTATTGGTACATTAGTTGGGGTACAAATTGGTTTAGGTAATATTCCACCTCAATTAGCATTACCTGCACTTTTTGCGATTAATGCTCAAGCTGCTTGCGATTTCATTCCAGTTGGTTTGTCGCTTGCTGAAGCAAAGCAAGATACGGTACGTGTTGGCGTTCCCTCTGTGCTTGTTGGGCGGTTTTTAACGGGAGCTCCCACAGTGTTACTTGCTTGGGCTATTTCATTCTTTATTTATCAATAATTATTTTTTATTTGCTAGGAACTAATATCTTAAAACTATATAAATATTTAAGCAGGTTAAATAATGTTAAAAACTATTTATCAATCAAGAATCAATCATATTGGAGAGTTTGCTCAAGAAGCCTTAGCTGATGGTATGTTAATCCTATTTAAGGATGGTGCTCCCTCAGATTTAGCGGATTATTGTTTTATTCATAGCCATGATAATTTTCAATTAGAACTATTGGCTGGACAAACACTTCAATTAGGTAATCAAAGTTATCTCATTACTTCAGTTGGCGAAGTTGCTAATGCTAATTTTCGTGAATTAGGACACATCACATTAAAGTTTGATGGTAACCATCAGGCTGAGTTACCGGGAACTGTTCACCTAGATGGGAAATGTCCGAATCAACTTTTTGTTGGTGATGAAATTAAAATTTTAAATCGATTAGGAGTCTAAAAATGAAACAAGTCGCTGTAATTATTGGTGGGGGGCAAACCTTAGGTGAATTTTTATGTAATGGTATTGCTGATGCAGGGTATTATGTTGCTGTTGCGGATTTAAATATCGACAATGCGAATAAAGTAGCTGAAGCAATTAATCAAAAACATGGAATTGGCACGGCAAAAGGTTTTGGTGTTGATGCTGCAAACGAAGAAAGTGTGATTCAATTAACCCAAGATATTGATAGTGTATTTAAACGTGTCGATTTAATGGTGTATAGTGCCGGCGTTGCAAAAGCATCGCCTATAACCAATTTTGCATTGAGTGATTTCCAATTATCCGTCAATGTTAATCTTACTGGCTATTTCTTATGTGCACGTGAATTTGCTAAATTAATGATCAAATACAATACTCAAGGTAGAATTATTCAAATTAATTCAAAATCAGGGAAAGTTGGTAGTAAACATAATTCAGGATACAGTGCTGCCAAATTTGGTGGTGTTGGATTAACACAATCTTTAGCCTTAGATCTCGCAGAGTATGGTATTACCGTTAACTCGTTAATGCTTGGTAATTTGCTTAAATCACCTATGTTCCAATCATTAATACCGCAATATGCAAAAAAACTTGGTATTCCAGAAAGCCAAGTTGAACAAGTTTATATTGATAAAGTGCCACTAAAACGCGGTTGTGATTATCAAGATGTGCTTAATTTATTGCTATTTTATGCAAGTGATAAAGCTTCTTATTGCACAGGGCAATCAATTAACATTACAGGCGGACAAGTAATGTTTTAGGTGAAATAAAGTGCGAAAAATTAATCCAAAATTTATCGCACTTTTTTGTTTTAACTTAAACTAATTGGAAAAATCACACATATGACGACTACTTTAATAGTTATTGCTATAATTGCTTGGTGCATTCAAATTATTTTTAGTTGGCTTCAAATTCATCGTTTTAATCGAGCTTTTTTAGCAATGAAACAAGGAACTTATTTGGGGATTGGGCGTAATAAAACAATGCGATTTAAACCAAGAGTATTAATTGCAATTTCATTAGATGAACATCAAGTAGTTGTTGATTCTGTATTAATGAAAGGTATTACTGTTTTTTCTTTACCAAAGCCAATTACTCAACTGCATGGCCTATCTGTTGCTGATATTATTCCTAATAATATTTTTCCTAATGATTCTGCCTGTCAAAATGCATTGGTTGTGGCTTTATCTTTAAAAAATAATAACTAGTAAACTTTTATTTTGAAAAAGATTCACTTTCATTATGAAATAAGATATTTTAAAGCAAGGTAATTTATTATGAATATCAATAGTTATGGTGGATCTAATAATGAAAGTGAAACAACGACAAACAGCGATTTTGGAGTATCTACAAAAAAATGGGCAAATTAGTGTTGAAGAGTTAGCTGAACATTTTAAAACAACAGGTACAACAATTCGTAAAGATCTAACACAACTACATGAAAGTGGTTTAGTTTTACGCACATATGGAGGTGCTATGCTCAACCGTGAGGTTGGAGATAGAGCTATTGACCATAAAACCTATATTAATACGGCACAAAAAAAGGCCATTGCAGAAGAAGCTGCTAAACTTATTCATGAGGGAGATTCTATCATTTTTGATGCAGGAAGCACTGTTGCGCAGATGATCCCTATATTAGCAAGGTTTAATAACTTAACAATTATGACCAATAGTTTACATATGGTTAATGAACTTGTGGCGAATGATAATGACCAAACCATTATTTTAACTGGTGGTACATTCCGTCGAAAATCAGCTTCTTTTCATAGCAATAATGCTTTAGCTATCGCTGCGTTTGAATCTTATACGTTTGATAAGTTATTTATGGGAGCCGATGGAGTGGATTTAATTGGTGGTGTGACAACTTTCAACGAAAGTTATCATGGTAGTGTAGCTATGAGCAAAGCCGCTGCGAAATTAATTTTATTAGCCGACTCTTCAAAATTTGGTCGCCGTAGTCCTAATATTGTTTGTGATTTGAGTGCTGTTGATACGATTATTACGGATGATAATTTAGATAATAAATATTATGATGCATTAACCCAAAAAGGAATTAATGTTATTAAAGTAAAAACTAACGGAATGTGATTAGCGCAAATAAAATAGATCTTGTTGTTTACTTCATAAAATAAAAAGAAATAAATATTTTGCAACAAGAATTAGTTTACGACGGAGCGATAAGTATTCTGTTATTAACTCAGTAAAACAATTATCGGATGGAAACTAGGGACTTATTACTATGAGGAAATAACTGTACGTGTAAGCCCTTAAGCTCAAACTATGACAGATTCGATCCAACTACTATCCCATTAAAATAATAATTAGCCACTTATCAAAAGATTGGTGGCTTTTAACTGAATCTAGGTTAAAACAGCAATCTCGCTCGAATTGTGCCCGGTACACATTTTAGTTTTGCAAGTAACTCTTCAGCTTTACTTTGCTCAACTCTATCAATGTCAATCACAACATAACCAATTTTGGCATCGGTTTGCAAATACTGTGCTGAAATATTCAATCCTTGCTCGGCAAATAGCGTATTAATTGCTGTTAACACACCAGGCTGATTATGGTGAATATTAATAAAACGGCTTGAGCCTTTAGCTGGAATAGGTAAAGAAGCCTCAGGAAAGTTAACGGCTGAAAGCGTTGCACCAGTATCTGAATATTTAGCGAGTTTTGTGGCAACTTCAATACCGATATTTTCTTGTGCTTCGCTAGTAGAACCACCAATGTGTGGTGTAATAATGACGTTATCAAATTGACATAATGGCGATTCAAATGGATCGTTATTACTAGCAGGTTCAGTTGGAAAAACATCAATAGCAGCCCCGCTAAGTTTATTTGCGTTTAGTGCATTGGTTAATGCATCGAGATCAATGACTTTACCACGCGAAGCATTAATCAAAATTGCGCCTGACTTCATAGCCTCGATTTCGTTATTACTGATCATTTTGATGGTAGTTGCGTTTTCTGGCACATGCATAGAAACAATATCACTTATCGCTAGTAATTCTTTCATTGTTGAAATTTGTTTAGCATTACCTAAAGGTAGTTTTGTTTCAATATCGTAAAAATAAACATTCATCCCTAATGATTCAGCTAAAATACTCAATTGACTACCAATATGTCCATAACCAATGATACCTAAATTTTTACCACGAGCCTCGTGCGAACCGGTGGCAATCTTATTCCATTTACCTTGGTGTGCTTTAGCGTTTGCTTCGGGAACTCGGCGCAATAGCAAAATAGCTTCTGCTAAAACAAGTTCAGCAACGGATCGTGTATTTGAAAATGGTGCATTAAATACAGGAATACCTTTTACAGTGGCAGCATCAAGATCGACTTGATTCGTACCAATACAAAAACAACCAATACCGGCAAGTTTGGGCGCTGAGTCAATAATATCTTTAGTTAATTGTGTTCTTGAGCGGATACCAATAAAACGGACATCTTTTAAGGCTTGTTTTAGTTCTTCGGACGATAGGGCACTTTTTTGATATTCAATATTAGTAAAACCAGCTGATTTTAATATATCTATTGCGCTAGGATGAACGCCCTCAAGTAACAAAAACTTGTTTTCATCTTTGGTTAAAGTCTGAATAACCATTATTTCCTCTCTTTCCTTTTTCCTTCAAAATGCAAATGGATAATTACTTGTTATACAACATGACAAGTTGATTCTAATGATCTAGTTTTAGCTCTTTTACACCAGTGCTACAGCCAACTAGTGCAATATCAGCCCCTTTATTAGCAAATAAGCCAACAGTGACCACACCAGCAATACTATTAATTCGATTTTCTAATTCCATTGGCTTTGAAATAACCAGATCATGAACATCCAAAATCACATTACCATTATCAGTAACGACGCCTTGACGATATATTGGTTTACCTCCCAATTTAAATAATTCGCGAGCAACATAAGATCGCGCCATCGGGATTACTTCAACAGGCAATGGAAATGAGCCTAAAACATCAACCACTTTTGATTCATCGACAATACAAATAAATTGCTTAGCAATAGCAGAAACAATTTTTTCACGCGTTAAAGCTGCACCACCACCTTTAATCATTTGTAAATGATGATTTATCTCATCTGCACCATCGACATAAACATCTAAACAATCGACCTCATTACAATCTAATACATTAATACCATAGCTTTTTAACTTTTGAGTTGATGCTTCTGAGCTTGAAACCGTACCTTTGATTTGATCTTTAATTGTTGCTAACGCATCAATAAAATGAGATGCCGTTGAACCTGTTCCCACACCGACATAAGAATCGGGTTTGATAAATTTTAATGCTGACCAACCTACGGCCTTTTTCAATTCGTCTTGAGTCATAGTATCACCCTAATTTAAGGATAATTTTCTAAAAAAATAAAATTTTGAAAGAAAAATTATTGAAGATATGGCATAGTACCCAATTAAAAAGTAAAAATCATCAGGATTTTAAGAAAATATATCAACTTTTTGATATGTGTGAAACTTATTGCGATATCAAACTAGCTTGAATATTCAAGCAATGATCAAATCATTAGTAAAGAGATTATGAAGCGTCCAGATTATAGAGCATTACAAGCGTTAGATGCAGTGATAAAAGAGCGAGGATTTGAGCGAGCAGCAGATAAACTGTGTATTACACAGCCTGCGGTATCGCAACGCATTAAGCAATTAGAAAGCTTTTTTGGTCAGCAATTGTTGGTAAGAACCATACCACCTAAAGCAACTAAGCAAGGCGAACATCTGCTAGGGTTATTGCATCAAGTTGAGTTATTAGAACAACAATGGCTGGGTGATAACGACCAAAACACCACACCATTATCATTATCTATTGCGATAAACGCTGATTCTTTAGCAACTTGGCTTTTACCTGCATTAAAACCAGTTTTAGATAAAAATATCTTACGATTTGATATACAAGTCAAAGATGAAGAACATACATTAGAACTATTGCGCTTAGGTACTGTCGTTGCGGCAATTAGCATTCAGGCCAATCCTTTACCGGGGTGTTTATCTGATTTATTAGGTGCATTAGACTACATTTTTGTTGCTTCGCCTGATTTTGCTAAAAAATACTTTCCAAATGGTGTTACTCGATCCTCATTATTAAAAGCCCCAGCGGTTGCATTTGATCATTTAGATGACATGCATCAGGCCTTTTTGCAAGAAAACTTCAACCTCACTCCTGGTAGTGTCATTTGCCATATTACCAGTTCGTCAGAAGCCTTTGTACAACTAGCTAAACAAGGTTCCGCTTGCTGTATGTTACCTAAATTACAGGTTGAACAAGAATTAAAAAGCGGCGAACTCATTAATTTAACCGAAGGGCTATATCAAAGGCGAATGCTATATTGGCACCGTTTTGCGCCAGAAAGTAGTGTGATGCAAAATATCTCTGAGACTTTGATTCAGTATGCTAAAAATACATTATCACAACCTCAAGATTAAGATCACAAGTAATAGATAAATTAGGTGATTTGTTTACTTAGACGCATACTTTTCTAAACTTTTTGACAAACCAACATCTTTATTTAAAGAGCTGAAGATATGAGCCAATTAAAAAATGATCGCTATTTACGCGCTTTGCAATGTCTACCTGTTGACTACACTCCGATCTGGATGATGCGCCAAGCTGGCCGTTATTTACCTGAATATCGTCAATTAAGAGCAAAAGCGGGTGATTTTATGAGATTATGTCAAACCCCAGAACTTGCTTGTGAAGCAACTTTACAACCTATTGCGCGATATGAACTTGATGCGGCTATTATTTTTTCGGATATTTTAACTATTCCTGATGCTATGGGGCTTGGTTTACATTTTGAAGCAGGTGAAGGCCCTAAGTTTACACAATCGATCACTTGCATGTCCGATATTGAGCAATTACCGACACCAGATCCTGAGCAATCACTTCGCTATGTGATGGACGCAATTCGTTTAACCCGAAAAGAACTCAATGGCAAAGTACCATTAATTGGATTTTCAGGTAGCCCATGGACATTAGCCACCTATATGATCGAAGGGGGAAGCAGTAAAGCATTTACTAAAATAAAAAAAATGCTTTACAGTCATCCTAAAGCGTTACATCGATTACTGGAAAAGCTCGCAGACAGCGTAGCATTGTACTTAAATGCTCAAATCGAAGCTGGAGCACAATCCATTATGATTTTTGATACTTGGGGCGGCGTATTAAGCCATCAAAGTTATCAAACATTTTCACTGCATTATATGCAATTAATCTTATCAAAATTAAAACGTGGTCAAAAAACTCAAGATATCACTTCATATGTACCTGTTACGTTTTTTACAAAAGGCGGGGGATTATGGTTAGATAGCATTGTCAATACGGGTTGTGATGCAATCGGTGTTGATTGGACAGTTAATTTAAGTACCATCACACAAAAAGGGCACATTGCCGTACAAGGCAACTTAGATCCATCGGTTTTATATGCAGACAAACTAACAATAGAATCTAATGTAGAGGGCGTTCTTAATGAATTTGGTGCTTATAATGGACATATCTTTAATCTAGGTCACGGTATCCATCAAGACATTCCTGTCGAACATGTACAATATTTAATTGAGGCAGTGCATCAACAGTCAAAAAGGTTTCATCATGATTAAAAATCCCGTTCAATTAAGAATAGAAAAACTACCGCAATGGCAACAACGTTTATTTATGGCTTGTTTATGTGAACGAATGTACCCTAATTTTGTTTTTTATTACCAGCAACAACAAAATGACGAAGCGCCAAAAAGTTACAAAAAAATACTAGATTTAGTTTGGGAATCACTACTGGTTGAAGATGCCAAAATCAATTTTGATTTACAGCTTGAAAAATTAGAAGCGATTATTCCTACAGTAACTGACGACAGCCCTTACATGGTCTACCCAGCTATTGATGCCTGTCATGCGCTTAGCGAGGTTTTACACTCTTATTTAAGTGGTGAAATTGCTGAACATAGTGCCAAAGTAAGCAGCCTATCTGCCACCACAGTTGCCGAATTTGAAATGACCAAAACTAATGTTGCGCTAACGGAAGATGAACAACAAACCTTACCTAGTGTAATTGATGAATTTGATTTACAGTGGGAACTGTTTCGATTATTGCGTGATGAAAACAACGAACAGAGTGAATTAATAAAAGGTTTAAAAGATGAAATCAGGTCTGTTAGAACAAGCAATATTGGTGTTTTTTTAAGCAATTAAGTCATTTCAAGTGTAATTTTTTTAGTTTTTATTAAATTTTTCTTTAACATTAAGCAAATATAGACTACATTTAACAGCAATGTAATCTAAACATTGTTTACAGTAGCGAAGTTAGAATTTTAGATTCTTACTTCGTGTATAATGTTAACTTTAACAATAAAATAATATGTAAGGATATACCCATGAATAAAACAGAACTTGTTGACGCTATTGCTAGCAAAGCTGATATTACTAAAGTTGCCGCTAAAACAGCGTTAGAAGCTACCTTAGCTGCTATTACTGAATCATTAAAAGCTGGTGAACCAGTTCAATTAGTTGGTTTTGGTACATTCAAAGTTAATGATCGTAAAGCACGTACTGGTCGTAACCCAAAAACAGGTAAAGAAATCAAAATTGCAGCAAGCAAAGTCCCTGCATTCGTATCAGGTAAAAGCTTAAAAGAAGCAATTAAATAAGTCGATTATTTTCTATCAATAATTTTATCGATAGAACATTTTAAGGGCATAAGACAACGTCTTATGCCTTTTTCATTGCACATAAATTATGTGCGCTGTAAAAATAAACACCTACCTAATTATCATATTAATTTACTAACCCATTGGCTATATTCAAGTTTGATTACCATTAACTATTTTTAAGTCGTTATTTCAATTAATGTAGCTTGTAATATATTGGCTAAATCTTGAGGGGAAATTTCGATTTCTAAGCCTCTTTTACCGCCAGACACAAACATAGTGTTGTACTGAGTGGCACTTAAATCAATAAGTGTTGGAAGCGTTTGTTTTTGACCTAAAGGGCTGATGCCTCCAACTAAATATCCCGTTACTTTTTGTGCTAAATTTGAATCTGCCAGATCGATTTTTTTACAGTTTAAGGCTTTTGCTGCTTTTTTAAGGTCTAAATGGCTATCAACGGGCAACACGCAAACACCTAGGGTTTTAGGGTTACCATTCAAACTTACAACCAACGTTTTAAAAACCTGAGCGGCAGTAACATTTAAGCTAGGATCAAGCTTATCGACAGCTTCTTGCCCATAGCGGGTTTGGTTTGGATCGTGCTTATACTGATGGGTATTAAATTTGATTTTTAACTTTTTAAGTAAATTAATTGCCGGTGTCATAATTGTTATCCAAGTAGTTTTGATTGGAACAAATATAATACACAGCGAATGGATATAGCAAGTTAGTTCCCCCTCACCAATCAAAATTGGTGAGGATAATAATAACTAAACGATCAAACTATCAGTTTCTTGTTGATCATCTTTTGTTGGAAGGTTTGAATTAGTAGGGTTAGTTGCTAGCGAATAAAGACGATAGAAAAAGCCAGTCAGGAAAATATCAAAAAAGAAAGAACAGAACGAAAGAATAGCTTCAACTGCTATATTCATATTGTTTTTATCGGTTATTGTAGAAAATATAGCAATAATTATTAAAAGTGCAATACTAATTAATAGCATGAGAAAAGAAGGAAGCCACTGTGTTTTTGTTAATTGAAAACTTAACGAAAATAACTCAAAGAAACTTTTTTGTTTAGATTCAGCCAATGCTCCAAAAAAGAAGTTAGTAAAAATAAAAAAAAGTACAGAAGGAAGAATTAGCGCTAAAGTAATAAATAAAATAATCAATGGTTTGGGTAATAGCAAACTTAAAATCATAAGGATTAACGATAAAAACAATACTATAAAAAATAAGGAAAAAATTATAATAAGATAAAAAGCAGTAATTTTTAATATACTTTCTAATACCTTAGATAGTAATAGTTTGGGGTTAAGTTTATCACTCACATAAAGGTTATGAATTGTTGCAATACTAATTGACTTTATAATGATAGAGACTGCAAATGTTATAATCATAACTGACACATAGCTAGTGATAGATTTTGATAAATCTAATTGCGTGTGCGTTTCTGGTTGGTAAAAGTAGTAAGTTATAGCTGTGTTAATTAGTGCTACTAATAGACTTATAAGTACAATTGATTTAATACGATTACGAACAAAATTAAGTGTTTGTGTAAAAACTAAAGAAAAAAGGATTGTTTTTTGCATCTCTATATAAGTTCCTTAGGTGTGGTAACAAATTTAGTTACCACAATTTATAATATAAATAACAAGACTTCTAAACTAGGCTTGTAATAATGAAATATCTGCTACTTTTAAAAATAGATTTTGTAGTTTTTCTAAAAGTGCTAATCGATTCACCTTAATTTGTTCATCATCGACCATCACCATTACCGACTCAAAAAAAGCATCGACAGGAGCTTTAAGTGCAGACAGCTCAATTAACGCATCTTGATAACGTCCATGACTAAAATAAGGCGCTAGCTTATCGGCTAATACCGCGACTTGCTTAGCTAATTCACCTTCTGCACCTTCTTCTAATAAAGCGACATTGATTTTTTCAGGAATTGCGATATTTGCTTTAGATAGAATATTTGACACTCGCTTATTGGCTTCAGCCAAAGAAGCGGCTTCAGGCAGTGTTCTAAAGTGAGTAACCGCCTTAACACGTGCATCAAAATCAGCAGGCTTGGTTGGATTCAACGCTAAAACAGCCTGAATGGTATCAATGGCAAAACCTTGCTCTTGGTACCAAGCACGGAAACGACCTTGCATAAAATTAACAACATCATCAACCACATTCTTATTGGTCAACTTATCGCCATATAATGACGCCGCATAACTTGCCAGTTCAACAAGATCTAACGGTAGTGCCTTTTCAACAATAATACGCAAAACACCAATTGCGGCACGACGCAAAGCAAAAGGATCTTTATCGCCTTTAGGATGTTGACCAATACCAAAAATACCCGCTAAAGTATCGAGTTTTTCAGCGATAGACACCGCACATGATACTGCGGTACTAGGTAACTCATCACCAGCAAAACGCGGCTTATATTGTTCTTCAATTGCGATGGCAACTTCACTGCTTTCACCATCTTTTAAAGCCAAATAACGCCCCATAATACCTTGAGTTTCAGGGAACTCAAAAACGGTATTGGTTACTAAATCACATTTAGTCAACTTACCTGCTCGTTTTGCTTGCTCAACATTGGCTGCTATTTTTTCAGCAATAAAACCAGACAACGCCTCAATACGAAGAGACTTATCCTTAACCGTACCTAATTGTTGTTGGAATAAAACCGTATCAAGGCGAGGCAAACGATCTTCTAAACGTTGTTTCAAATCGGTCTTATAGAAAAACTCAGCATCAGCAAGACGAGGGCGAACCACCTTTTCATTACCTGAAATCACCACTTGCGGATCTTTCGACTCAATATTGGCAACAAAAATAAAATTAGGTAACAATTTGCCTTGATGATCATAAACAGGAAAATACTTCTGATCGCCTTTCATTGTATACACCAACGACTCAGCAGGCACAGCCAAAAAGCGTTCTTCAAATTTAGCGGTTAACACCACTGGCCACTCAACCAATGAAGATACTTCCTCAAGCAGGCTATCGGTCAAGTCGGCTTTACCATTTAATTTTGCCGCAGCATCTTCGGCTTGCTGTTTAATGATTGCCTTACGCTTATCATAATCAGCCACCACCTTACCACGTTGCTCTAAAATTTCAGGATATTGATCAGCATTATCAATCATAAATTCTTGCTCACCCATAAAACGATGGCCACGAATAATACGGTTTGACTCAATATCTAAAATCGTACCAGCAACAAGCGCATCGCCATAAAGCATCGTTACCGTATGACAAGGACGAATAAACTCAACCTGACGTGCCGCCCAGCGCATAGGTTTTGGAATTGGCAACTTACTCAATGCAGTTTTAACCATATCACACAACAAATTAACCACAGGCTGACCTTTTTGATTTTGAGTATAAGACAGCCACTCGCCTTTATCGGTTTGTATACGCTCGGCCTGATCAACGGTAATACCACAACCCCTAGCCCACCCTTCGGCGGCTTTAGTGGCATTACCATTGGCATCAAAAGCGGCACTAACCGCAGGACCACGTTTTACAATTTGACTATCGGGCTGGGTATCGCTCAAATTTAACACCTTCAACGCTAAACGACGTGGCGAAGCATACCAAAGCACCTCGCCGTGTTCTAAATTAGCATTATCAAGCTGATCAATAAAATTAGCCGCAAAGCTTTCAGCTAAAGTGCGGAGTGATTTTGGTGGTAACTCTTCGGTACCGATTTCCACTAAAAATGTTTTTTGCATAATCTTCTCATTCCTACTTTGATGCACTGTCGTTAGCGCGTGAATTTTGACACATAGGGAACCCAAGTGCTTCACGAGATGCATAATATGCCTCGGCCACCATTTTTGTTAACGTCCTAATACGCAAAATATAACGTTGACGTTCTGTAACCGAAATCGCCTTACGGGCATCAAGCAAATTAAAACAGTGGGCGGCTTTCAAAATACGTTCATAAGCAGGTAACGGAAGTGGTTTTTCTAACTCAAGTAAAAACTTAGCTTCTTTTTCGTGTTGCTCAAAACAATAAAATAAAAACTCAACATTAGCATATTCAAAATTATACGTTGACTGCTCAACCTCGTTTTGATGGAACACATCACCATAGGTTGTCTTACCGAATGCACCATCGCTCCAGACTAAATCATAAACACTATCCACGCCTTGAATATACATAGCTAAACGCTCAAGCCCGTAAGTGATTTCGCCGGTGACAGGCTTACATTCAAGCCCACCAACTTGTTGAAAGTAAGTAAATTGGGTCACTTCCATCCCATTTAACCAAACTTCCCAACCAAGCCCCCATGCACCAAGGGTTGGGTTTTCCCAATTGTCTTCAACAAAACGGATATCGTTAACGGTAGGATCAAGCCCTAATTCTTTTAACGAACCTAAATAGAGTTCTTGGATATTATCAGGCGAAGGTTTTAAGATAACTTGAAATTGATAATAATGTTGTAACCTGTTTGGGTTTTCGCCATAACGACCATCGGTAGGGCGGCGTGATGGTTGAACATAAGCGGCATTAATCGGCTCAGGCCCTAGCGCTCGTAAACATGTCATAGGATGTGAAGTCCCCGCACCGACTTCCATATCTAAAGGCTGAATCACACTGCAACCCTGATTAGCCCAATAATCTTGTAACGTAAGAATTAACCCCTGAAAGGTTTTGACATTAAACTTTTGCATGATGTTATCTTTATGGTTGAATTGGTTTTTCGATAATTTAAACAGTGCTATATATTATACTTTTTATCAATACTTGTGAAATGTCTAATTGTTTTGAGTCTAAATATGTTGGTTGAGTTATAGATGGATGTGTTTTTGCAAAAAAACACCAAATAAAAACTTAAATAAAATCAATGCCTTTCCTGACTGGTTTTGAATAATAATTGCCTTAATTTTTAATAAAAAAGTAACTTATAGAAAAACATTTAAGGGTATATCGTCTGCTTTATTTCTGCGTCATAATGTACCGATAACAGAGTAAGGTTCGCATACCAAACAGGGGAGGTGGATTGTGATTTGTCTAGAGTTACACATTTTTCTGGAACAAATTTAAACATTTGAGCAAAGTGAAGGCGACTCCAAAAGCGAGTATCAGGATGATAAGAATAGTGTAGCCTAAGGTCATATTCTGTAGCCAAAGTATGAGGAGTTAGGGAATTCACTTTCACTCACTTGTTCAGAGGTGATCACCACGGCTATTTGCCACCAAAAACCGCTAAAAAATCATTAATTTTATTGTTATTTTTTTCTGGGGTGCTTTTTCCTAAAAAAACAAATCCCCCCCTCACATCATAGGTGGTTTTCATTTTGCATCTTGGTCTATTTATCGGTATAGTGACAGCATTATTATTGCTTGGTTATAAATTCTAAATATAACACCATGTCTATTTATCGGAAAATTGAGGTTATTGTTCTTATTGGATTGATGAACGTTAGCTTTTTATACGCTGCTGATGACAATCAGTTACTCCAATCCTTACGTCATTCCATTGAGGAACAAGAAAAACGCCTTGTGCAGCAAAAAAAAGAACGCACTGAACTGGTTAATGATCTTAAAGAACAAGAAACTGAAATCGCTAAACTATTAACTTCGATTGAAAAAAATGATTTGTCACTCAAAAAACTTGATCAAGATATCAATAAGTTAGTTAAACAAATTGATTTATTAACCGTCAAACAAAAACAGCAACGAATCGTGCTGGCAAAACAATTAGAAAGCGCATTTAAAATTGGTAATGCAACGGGGTTTGAGCTTGTGTTTTCGGGGGAAAAGAGTGAGCGTAATGAGCGTATTATTGCCTATTTTAGTTATATTAATAACGCACGACAGCAACAGATTGCGGAGCTTGAAGATACGCAAACTCAATTAGCCGATAAAAAACAACAGTTGCAAAAAAAACAAGAAACCCATCAGACTTTGCAAAGTAAGCAAAAAAAACAGCAAGCCAGGCTTGAAAAGAACCGCCAAAATCGAAAAAAGACGATATCTTCGCTTGAATTGTCAATGCAAGCCAATCAGCAAAAATTAGCCGATTTGCGTAATAATGAAGCCAAATTACAAGCCAAAATTGCTCAGGCAGAAAAAGAAAACCGTCGCATAGCCGAAGAAGAAGCAAAACAGGCAAAACACATTGCAGAAAAGCAAAAAAATACAAGTTATACCCTTAACCAAGATGAGCGGGCATTGATGGCTCGGGTGAGTGGTATAGGTAAGCCGCAACATCAGTTTAGTTGGCCTGTTAGCGGTAGTGTTGCTCACCGTTTTGGTGAGTCACTTCAAGGTGAGTTGCATTGGAAAGGAATAGTGATTAATGCGCAAGACGGTGCTCAGGTGCGGGCGGTTGCTGATGGTCGGGTGATATTGGCAAGTTGGTTGCAAGGTTATGGTTTTGTTGTGGCGCTTGAGCATGGCAAGGGGGATATGAGTTTGTATGGCTATAATCAACGTATGTTGGTTGAGGTGGGTGATAAGATTCAGAGCGGACAAGCCATTGCGTTAGTTGGTTCGAGTGGGGGGAAAAATGTGCCAGCTTTGTATTTTGAAATTCGCCGTGATGGTAAGGCACTTGATCCAAGTGGGTGGTTAAAGTAATGCGTCGTTTTATTGGTTTGTTATTTTGTTGTTTGCTAGCTGTTACTTCGCCTGTTTTGTCGGCAGGGCAGTTGGTGCTGGTTATTGATGATTTTGGATATCGCCAACATAATGAGGAGCAGATTATTGGCCTTTCGCCTTATATTACTATTGCCGTGTTGCCTCATTCGCCTAATGCTAACCATATTGCTACGTTGGCTCATGAACATGGTAATGATGTGATTATCCATTTGCCGATGGCACCAATTAATAAACAACCGTTAGAAAAGGATACTTTGTTCCCTTCAATGAGTGAAAGCGAAGTTAAAACCATTGTTGATAATGCCGTTGTTCGGGTTCCTTATGCTATTGGGGTTAATAACCATATGGGTAGTTTAATGACATCAAATCTAAACGGTATGACAAATGTGATGAAAGCGCTGAGTCATTATTCGATGTTTTTTTTAGATAGTAAGACAATTGGTAAAACGCAAGTTAAGAAAGCGGGTCTGGACTATAATATTCCCGTGTTGACACGTGATGTTTTTTTGGATGACAAGCAAACCGAAAGTGCAATTAGTCAGCAATTTGATTTGGCCATAAAATTGGCCCGTAAAAATGGTGTGGCAATTGCTATTGGTCATCCACATCCACAGACGGTTAATGTGTTAAGAACAAAGCTAGCTAATTTACCCGAGGATATTGAATTGGTTAAACTTCGTCAGTTAATTGTGTCAGATTCTGTAAGCCATAAACCTAAAATAACGTTGAAAGCGATTATTGAAAAATGCAAGCAACGCTTTGAGAAAATTGTAAACCTTAAGCTCGTTGATGAGTAGCGCTGTTTTTAGCGCTTTTCTAATGTTCGGTGGCGGATTTGTACTTGTTTGTTTTGGGCTTTGAAAAATGAGGCTAATTGTTCAGCAATATACACAGATCGGTGCTGTCCACCAGTGCAACCAATGGCGATGGTTAAGTAACTGCGGTTGTTTTTTTCTAGTAGTGGTAGCCATTGATTAAGGTAATTGGCAGTTTGGTAGATAAAGTAAGATACTTCGTCGTGTTTTTGTAAGTATTCTTTGACTGGCTGGTCAAGTCCTGTTAGTGGGCGCAAACTGGCATCCCAATGCGGGTTAGGTAAAAACCTGACATCAAATACAAAATCAGCATCAACGGGTAATCCATGTTTAAAACCGAATGATTCAAATATAATGGTTAATTCACGCTCTTTTTTGCCTAGAATGCGTGCTCTTAAAATATCGGATAGTTCGTGAACTGAAAGATTGTCGGTGTTGATAACTAAGCTTGCGTGGGATTTTAGTGGTTCTAGATAGGTTTCTTCAAGGTCGATGGCTTCTTCAAGGGCGTATTGTTGGTTAGCTAGTGGGTGTATGCGCCGTGTTTCGCTATAGCGTCGAATTAGTGTGTTGCGGCCGCAATCGAAAAAGATAATTTCTGGTGTTACTGATTGTGGTAAGCGTTGAAAAATGTCGTTATTGACGTCAAAATTTTTAGGTAAGTTTCGGATATCAATGCTAATTGCCACTGGTGTGTTGTTGTCTTTTAATGAGTTGGCTAATTGCGGTAATAGCGCAACGGGTATGTTATCAACACAATAAAACCCCATATCTTCTAACGCTCGTAGAGCTATTGATTTGCCAGAACCTGAGCGACCACTTACTATCATTAGAATCACAATATTAACTCCAATCTCATCAATGCGTTAATTATATACTGTTTGTTTCTTGATATACAATTTTGAATATAAATAATATTTCAATCATTACTATTCTGTTTTTATTTGGGCAATCAGTTGTTTTAGTGCTTGTCCTCGGTGTGATATTTGGCTTTTTTGTTCTTTGGTTAGTTGCGCTGCGGTGCAACCTAATTCAGGAATATAAAAAAGCGGATCGTAGCCAAATCCACCTTCGCCTTGTTGTTCATTTAAGATTATGCCATTCCACTTTCCTAAACAGACGATCGGTGTCGGGTCGGTTTCGTGTCGCATAAAGACTAGTGCGCAATAAAAATAGGCGGTGCGAGCTTCTTTGGGAACATTTTGTAATGCGATAAGGAGTTTTTCGTTGTTGCTTTTGTCGTTACCATGTACTCCTGCATAACGTGCTGAGTATATCCCAGGTTCTCCACCAAGCGCATCGACAGCTAAGCCTGAGTCATCGGCAATGGCGGGTAAGCCGGTTAATTTTGAGGTATGCCTTGCTTTTAAAATGGCATTTTCAATAAACGTTAAGCCTGTTTCGTCAGCGTCGGGAACGTTAAATTGGCTTTGTGCAACAATATCAAAACCTGCATCAGCAAGTAACTTTTGCAATTCATTGACTTTGCCTTGGTTGTTGGTTGCTAATACAATTTTTTGCATTTTAATTTCCTCTATTTTGATGGGGGGTAGCTTTTGGCATAAGCTGTTTTATTTGTATTATTTTTGTTTTAAAACTCTGGTTCGCAACTAAATGTCATGCTTTCTCCAGTTTTGGGGTGGTTGATTGTTAGTAGTTGGGCATGGAGTAGTAGTCGCTTTGACATGGCAAAGGCTTCTGGGTGTGCATAAAATTTGTCGCCTAAAATGGGATGCCCGATCGCTTGCATGTGAACCCGTAATTGGTGTGATCGCCCTGTAAATGGGAATAATTGTATTCGTGTGGTGTTGTCAGGGTTGCGAGCAATGACTTGGTATTCTGTTAGTGCGTGTTTGCCGTTTTCAATATCGACCATTTGTCTTGGGCGATTGGGCCAGTCACAAATTAGGGGTAATTCAACACGACCTGTGTCATGTTCAAGATGCCCATGAACAACAGCGATATAGTTTTTTTGGGGTATGCGTTCTCTGAACTGTTTTTTTATTTCACGATCGGCAAGTTTTGATAAGGCTGCAACCATAATTCCGCTAGTTGCCATGTCGAGTCGGTGTACAGATTCGACATAGCTATATTTTTGTTGTAAGCGGTGAATAATACTATCAATAAATTGCGGTTTATTTCCTGATACCGATAAGATCCCCGGTTGTTTGTTGACAACAACAATGTGATCGTCTTGATATAAAATAGAAAGCCAAGGTTCGATAGGTGGGTGATATTCCAAAAGCATTTTTGTGTGATTTGTAAAATAAAATTGCCACACATTCTAACAAAATCAACGAAAATCTCCAGTTTTATAAAACAGTGTTATTTGCCCCAAATTGAGACCTTAGGAAGTGAAAAGAGCTGTGATACTAATATGGCTAAACTGACGATAAGATAGCAAGCAAAGATGATAATCATCCACTGTGACATTTCGATAGTTAAAAATGTCCAAATTTTATCGGCGCAAGAACCATAAGCATTAAACAAGCTAGGGAACCATAAGTCTAGCGGTAACCAAGCTGGAAATTGGACGTTAATTGAGCAAGTGTCACTTAAATTTGGTTCAAATTGTAGGTGGGCATGGAATATTGCTAACGAAAATCCTTTATAAGCACTAAAAAGCCAAATTAAAATGCCGATTAATCGAGCAATTATGTTTTTAGGTATAATAAGTCCAACGATGCTAGCTAACATGATGCCAAATATGGCACAACGCTGATAAATACAAAGCGTACAAGGGGCGAGCCCTAAACCATATTGAAAATAAAGTGCGATTATTTCAAAGCTAAGAGTGGAAAAGAACAATAAGAACCAAGCAAATCTGCTTTGTGAGTATTGATTAAGCAGTGATAACATACTATTTTATTCCCCCATATTCCGTTATAATCGTTTAACTTTAATTATATTGAATATCATCTATCGTTATTCCTTAATGCCGATAGTGTAGTTTATTTTTGAATAATGTAAATGACTTTATTTATTGATAGCGGATTAATCATTTCTTATGGACTCAAATGCTCCACAAACAAAATTGCAAGTCTCATTTGTTACCATCTCAGAGGAAAATGTGACACAACGTATTGATAACTTTTTAATCACCTATTTAAAAGGTGTACCAAAAAGTATGATTTATCGTATTTTAAGAAAGGGCGAAGTGCGTGTTAATAAAAAGCGTATTAAGCCTGAGTATAAATTAAATATTGGTGATGAAATTCGTATTCCTCCTATTCGCATCGCTGAAAAAGCCACATCTGAAATTTCAACCAAGCTTAATAAGGTGGCTGATTTAGAAAGGGCTATTATTTATGAAGATGATGTTTTATTAGCGATTAATAAACCATCGGGTATCGCGGTTCATGGGGGGAGTGGTTTGAGCTTTGGGGTGATCGAGGGATTGCGTGCACTAAGACCTGAAGCAAAGTTTTTGGAGTTAGTGCATCGTATTGACCGCGAAACATCGGGCGTGTTGCTGATCGCCAAAAAACGCTCGGCATTAAAAGCGTTACACGAACAGTTACGCCTTAAGCAAATGCAAAAAAATTATTTGGCGCTTGTTAAGGGGAATTGGCCTTCTGAATGTAAGGTGATTCAGGCTCCTTTACTTAAAAATGTGTTGAAAAGCGGCGAGCGAGTGGTGAAAGTCGATAAAGAGGGTAAACCGTCAGAAACTCGCTTTAAAGTTGAAGAACGTTTTGATTTTGCTACTTTGATTAAAGCTAGTCCCGTTACTGGGCGTACGCATCAAATTCGCATTCATACTCAATATGCTAATCATCCTATTGCTTTTGATGATCGTTATGGTGATAAGCAATTTGATGCGTTGTTAGCAGGTACTAAGCTTAGTCGGTTATTTTTACATGCCGCAAGTGTTAAATTTATTCATCCTAAAAGCCAACAAGAGATGCAATTAAACGCACCTATGGATGATGCTTTACAGAACTGTTTAACTTATCTTAGAAAAGATAAATATTCTTAGAAAAATAAATATTAGAACACAGAATCTTAAAATAAAAAAAGGTATATGAATGAAAGATTTAAATTTATATTTAATTAGACATGGTCAAACGCAGTGGAATGTTAAAGATCAGATGCAAGGTTCAAAAGATTCTCCTTTAACTGAGCAAGGTGTGTTAGGTGCTAAATTAACTGGGCAATATTTAAAAGATGTTCCTTTTATACAAGCTTATTCAAGCCCACAAAAGCGTGCTATGGATACGCGTAATTATATCGTTAATGAAAATAATATGGCTATTAGTACTTTTGAGCTTGCTGATCTGCGCGAAATGGATTTTGGTCTTTGGGAAGGTAAGCATGTGCCTACTTTAAAACAAGATGTGCCCGAATTTAATGTTTATTTAACCGATCCAGCTAATTTTGATGCGTCAGTTAATCAAGGCGAAAATTATCTTGATAGTTTAACGCGTATGAAGCAAGGGTTAAATACCATTGTGCAAAATGCACCACAAGATTCAGGAAATATTTTGGTTGTGTCGCATGGCACGGTATTGCGCATATTGCTTTGTGTTTTAAATGGTGGCGATTGGCGTTTACATCGTGATGAGGCGTATTTTCCTCGGATGTTAAATACTAGCATTAGTGTGGTCAATTATAAGCAGCATGATGATCAAGCTTCAGGCGAATTTACGGTGAAATTCTATAATAATGTGGATCATTTGACCGACAAATAAGAGTTTGGGTTATACCTCGACTCATGCATATTTTAATCATGAGTCGAGGCGTTACAATTTTATTCTGTTATCGTGTATAAGCTGTATAGCGTTTTTGCAGTTGTTGTAATTGTTTGATTCTTGCATCCATTTTCGACATCATCGTTTGATTGCCTTTGGTTTGGTTTTTCGCATTTTGCAAAATGGTGATCGCTTGTTTAAAATTGCCTCTTAATGCGCTGATTTCTGCTTGTGCACTCATTTCTTGCGCTCTTGAACGTATTCCGCCATAAGCTGTAACAAGTAAATCCCAACCATTGATATCGTCATTATGGTCAAAAGTATAACGGTGTAATAAACTTATCGCTTGTTGGTAGTTTTTGCTTTTTATATATGCATTTGCTAGATTCAATTGTAATGCTGAGCTATCAGGTGCTTTTTTTAATGCCGCTTGCAAGCGTGTAATGGCTGCACTGCTGTTGTTGAGCGCTAAATCAATATCAGTCATTAAATCAATATACCATATGTTATTCGGGTCATTGTCTAGCAATGGTTGCAACTGTTGTTTGGCTTTTTGGTTGTTACCGTTTAGGTTGTCAGCTAAAGCACTACCATAAATAGCGGCAATATTGCTTTGTTCATTATTTAGCTTTTTATAAGATTGTATTAATAGTTGGCCTGCATTTTTTTTGTTATTAATTAAAATTGCTAAACGTGCTTTAGCTAAATAATAGTTTAGTGAAGGTGTTATGTTCTTTTTACTGTATTGCAAGGAACGATTGCGAATATCTGTTATTCGGCTATTAGGCAATGGGTGAGTAAGTAATATTTCTGGTGGTTTGCTACTAAAACGACTTTGGTCGGCTAGTTTTTGTAAAAATTCAGATGAGGCATACGGATCAAATCCCGCTTTTGATAGCGTTCTAAGACCAACACGATCAGCTTCTTGTTCGTTACTTTGTGTAAAGCTGATCATGTTTTGTGCTGAACCCGCCATAGTGCTCGTCATTGCTGCCATGCCCGCTTCGGGGTTGGCTAGAGTTAGTAAAATGGAGCCTAATGTTGCTCCCCAAACATAAGGGCTTGTGCGGCTTTGGTTTTCCATTGCTCGCGCTAAATGGCGTTGGGTAACATGACCAATTTCGTGGGCCATAACCGAGGCTAATTGGCTTTCATTATCGGTATCTAATATTAGTTTAGAGTGAATGACGACATTTCCACCAAAAAAGGCAAAGGCATTAAGTACATCACTTTTCATAATATAAAAATGGAAAGGCGTTTTTACCGATTCTGATTTAGCGACTAATTTTTTTCCCAGATCATTAATATATTGGTTTAGAACGGGATCATTGATTATTGGGGCGCTGTTTCGTAACATGCGTATATAATAGTCACCCATTTCCATTTCTTGACCAATGCTAAGGGTTGTAGACGCTGCGGTTCCTATATCGGGTAGGTTGATATTATCAGCATAAACAATAGGAGTGCTTTGTAGTAGTAACGAGGTAGATAGTGTAAATGCGATGACTTTTTTTAACATTATTTCAACCAATTAAGATAAGATTATTTTGATTTATTTTAGCTGAAAAAAAACACAATATCACTTTGAATTTTTAAAGCGAGTTTAATCTTTAGGCGATAGTTGTTTTGGATAACTAATATAAAAACACAACAGCAATTGGTTTATTACTGTTGTGTTTTGAAGGTTAATTTCAGAAGTTAAGCTAATTGACGGCGATGTTTGATAAAGTCGATAATATTGTCCACTTTTATCATTTCTTTATCACCACCAGCTCGATGTTTGTATTCTACTTCACCGTTTTCAAGGTTACGTTCGCCAATCACAATTGTGTGTGGAATACCAATCAATTCCGCATCAGCAAACATTACTCCAGGGCGTTCTTTGCGGTCATCAAATAAGACTTCAATGCCAGCAGCTTGTAGATCTGCGTAAAGTTTTTCTGCGGTAGCTTGAACTTTTTCAGATTTATGCATGTTCATTGGAATAATGACAACACTGAATGGGGCGATTGCTTCTGGCCAAATAATACCACGATCGTCATGGCATTGTTCAATAGCTGCTGCCACAATTCGGCTAACGCCAATGCCGTAACAACCCATGATCATAACGTGGTTTTGTCCATCTTCACCTTGGACGGTGGCTTTCATTGCTTGCGAGTATTTAGTGCCAAGTTGGAAGATATGCCCAACTTCTATACCGCGTTTAATTTGTAATGTGCCTTTGCCATCTGGGCTGATGTCACCTTCAACAACGTTGCGAATGTCTTCAATACGCGGCAGGGTAACGTCGCGCTGCCAGTTAATATTAAAGTAATGCTTATGATCGATATTCGCACCGGCACTAAAGTCACTCATAACCGCGACATCGCGGTCGATAATAATTGGCATATTGAGGTTAATTGGCCCTAATGATCCCGGACCTGCGTTGACAATGGCGCGGATTTCTTCTTCGGTTGCAAATTCTAATGGCGAGGCAACAATATCGATTTTTTCGGCTTTGATTTCGTTTAAGGTGTGGTCGCCTCGAACTAGTAGTGCAACAAGTTGGTGTCCGCTTTCTTTTGTGGCTTTAACCATTAAGGTTTTAACCGTTTTTTCAATCGGCACATTGAACTGTTCAACTAATTCGTCAATGGTTTTGGCATTAGGTGTATCGATCAGCTCCATGGTTTTAGTCGGTTCTGCTCGTTTTTGTGTTGGTGCTTGTGCTTGCGCCATTTCGATATTAGCGGCATAGTCTGATTCAGTTGAGAATACAATATCGTCTTCACCACTGTCGGCTAATACTTGGAATTCGTGTGACCAGTTACCGCCAATTGATCCCGTGTCAGCTCTAACCGCTCTAAAATTTAAGCCTGCACGAGTAAATACGGCACTATAGGCTTTGTACATGTCATCGTACGTTTCTTGTAGCGATTCTTGTGTTGTATGAAATGAGTAGGCATCTTTCATGATAAATTCTCGTGAGCGCATAACGCCAAAACGTGGGCGAACTTCATCACGGAATTTTGTTTGAATTTGATATACATTAAGCGGTAGTTGTTTATATGAGCTAACTTCGTTACGTAGTAAGTCTGTAATGACTTCTTCATGGGTTGGCCCTAACACAAAATCACGTTCGCCTCGATCTTTAATGCGTAATAGTTCTGGGCCATACTGTTCCCAACGCCCACTTTCTTGCCAAATATCTGCTGGTTGTACAACGGGCATGAGCACTTCAATTGCCCCTGCTTTGTTCATTTCTTCACGGACAATATTTTCAACTTTTTTAAGAACTCGGTAACCAGTGGGAAGCCAAGTATATAAACCTGCCGCAACTTTTCGGATCATACCGGCGCGTAGCATTAATTGATGACTAATGACTTCTGCATCAGCAGGGGTTTCTTTTAACGTAGAAAGAAGATATTTACTGGTTCGCATAAATTTATCCCGAAAAAATAATTTAGTTATAAATATAATAAAAATGTGAGTTAGTTTAACAGTACCAAGCGCAACACTAAAGCAATTTTATTGGTAATTATTGTGAATAATAAAGATTAATTGTAAATTATTAGCATGAGTAATTAAACGAAATTGATATGGAGAAATTAAATTTATCACGCTTAGTGACTACCTTATTTGTGGTTTTGGTATTATACCAACCAGCTAAATTTATTAGCTATTATTTAACTGATTTTAGTTATGAAGAAATGATGGATTTTATGTGGGTGGATGATCGTACATGTTATTACCCTGGTGAGTTGGGCAGCGGCAAATATAATTATGGTAAAGATTGTTCTATTTGTGAACAAATGAATCCGTATAAAAGTGACGGTATTTATATCAAAGAGGGGAATGGCTATATTATTGGTAATGATCTGATGAAAAAAGTTTATTTGAAAAGAAAACCTGATTACATTTCTTTAGAGCGATTTACTGGTGGGGAACTGTACGTTAAGGATTTTGAATCAGGCATTACCTGTAGCTTTTATTCATATGAGTAATTTAGTAATAAATAATAAAAAATAATTGCTTATGAAAATGATGAGAATCAAACAATTAAAAATATCGCATATTATTTATGTGCTATTAGTCTTTGCTATACTTTATTATCCTGTGAAAATAACCAAATATTATTTAATGGATTTAAGTTATGATGAAATTTTGGATTTTAACTGGAGAGGGTATGGGTGTGAAACTAAAGATGGTCATAGGGTAGATGGTAGAGATTGCCCCTGTGGTGGAGGAATGATGGGACCAGGTGATCCTTATAAAATTAGTAATGAAGGGGATTTTTATTACAATGATAAGCTTTTGGGAAAAGTTATCCTAAAAACAAAGCCAAGTTATTTTTCTGGTGGTGAAATTCTAACAGGCGGCGAATTAGAAATTGAGCATTTAGAAACAGGAATAATTTGTTATTATGATTCAGTTCTTGATTGAAATACAATCTTTAATATGTAGGAAAACACCCCGTTGTTTACACTTCATGGTTAAAATAATCTTCTAAAAACATTTAAGACATTTTTCAGAAAATCCTTTTATGCGATTTTTACGGTAATTTAATTGTTAATAAATTGTTCTTAAGCTTTTGTTTTCTATCTTTTAAATCCTGACCTATTTGCTGATTATGCTGTAAATTATCATAAATGCCTATGCATATTGCCTTTGGTGCTTGTGAGAAAATTTTGTTTAAATATATCTGCTGTTGTCTTTTTAGCAAAAATAAGTGTTTGAGGCTATAGTTGATGTTTTTATTATGGTTGCACATTATTACTTAATGTAGAGATTAATTACTAATATCAAATACTAATCGTCTGGTTATATAACCCCCCATTGACTTGTTTATTAAATTTAGCAGCTTTCATTTAAGCTTAGTTAAATTTGTGTTATAGCAAGTATCTTGCTCTGTTTTTTTTGGAATCAAAATTGATTCTTTAATTTTTTTTAAGTTATTAAGTATCAATTTGGATATTAATTATAACGTTGATTATATTTGATTTTTTGTTTTTATGTGATGCTGATCACTTTGTTAAAAATATTAAATTGATATCATATGCGGCAAATTTTAGATTAAGGAGTAGTAAAAAAATGAGTAAGCTAAGGGATAATCAAATAAATGCCAATAATGATTCAGCATTATCTAAATGGCGAAAAAGCGATTCATTATGGATGTTAAGCCTTTATGGTACTGCCATTGGCGCAGGTGTGCTTTTTTTGCCCATTAACGCTGGTGTGGGAGGGTTAATTCCACTGTTAGTGATGTTGATTCTTGCCTTTCCTATGACTTTCTTTGCACATCAAGCGTTATGTCGATTTGTTTTATCAGGTAAAAGTCGCGAAGGCGATATTACTGTTGTGGTCGAAGAGGCTTTTGGACGCACAGCAGGGAACTGGATAACAGTTCTTTATTTTTTTGCCATTTATCCAATATTATTGGTATATAGTGTTGGTATTACTAACACTGTTGATAGTTTTATGGTTAATCAACTTGGCATGTCATCGCTTCCAAGGGGATTGCTTTCATTTGTTTTAGTCGCATTTTTAATGTTGATTGTTCAATTTGGTGAAGATCTTATCGTTAAAGTTATGTCGATATTAGTTTTTCCATTTATTGCTGTTTTAATGATTTTAGCGTTGTTTTTAATTCCTGAGTGGAATGGTGAGCTTTTTGCTAATTGGTCGTTTAGTAGTGGTAGTGATGGTGGACAAAGTATTTTAATGACACTTTGGCTAGTTATTCCTGTTATGGTTTTTGCGTTTAATCATTCACCGATTATTTCATCTTTAGCGGTCGCGAAACGTAAAGAATATGGTGATGTTTATGCTGAACCTAAATGTACTAGAATTATTGCAGCAAGTAATATTATGATGGTTGTAACGGTGATGTTTTTTGTTTTTAGTTGTGCGCTTTGCTTGTCACCTGCTGAACTTTTAGATGCAAAAGCTCAAAATATTTCAACGTTATCGTATTTGGCTAATCGATTTAATTCACCTGTTATTGAGTATATTGGCCCTCCAATTGCATTTATTGCAATGGCTAAATCATTTTTAGGTCACTACCTTGGTGGTAAAGAAGGGTTTAATGGTGTTGTTAATAAATTCTTGCGTAGTCGTAATAAAACAATTTCAGAAAAGAAGCTTGATAAATTAGCTATTGCCTTTATGTTTTTAACAGCATGGGGCGTTGCAACATTAAATCCAAGTATTTTAGGCCTGATTGAGTCACTTGGTGGTCCAATTTTAGCGATCTTATTATTTTTGATGCCAATGTATGCCATTCATAAATTACCCGTATTGGCAAAATATCGTGGCAAACTAAGTAATATTTTTATTGTTGTGATGGGAATTGTTGCGATTTCAGCAGCTATTTATAATTTGCTATAAAATTTGTTTAATTGACTATAGATCATCTATTCGTTTTTTATTGGTAAAATTCGTTAGTATGCGTCGATGAATGGTGTTTTATTTATAAAAAAGCTTATAAGTAAATTTACAAAGGTATAACTAGGCTAGTACGATTAATTTGTGCTGCCTTAAAAAGGAAAAATATGAGTTCGGTATTTGAAATATTTAAAATTGGTATTGGGCCTTCAAGTTCACATACAGTAGGACCAATGAGGGCAGGGAAGGCGTTTATAGATCAACTTATTAGTAACGAAATGATGCCATCAGTAACAAAAATTGTGGCGGATGTTTATGGTTCTTTGTCGTTAACAGGAAAAGGGCATCAAACCGATATTGCTATCATTATGGGGTTAGCTGGTGAAATGCCTGATACTGTTAATATTGATGCTATTCCAGTTTTTATCGAAACGCTGAGCCAAACTGGCCGTTTACCTATTTATAATAATCGTTACCAAATCGACTTCCCTTTGGACAGTTGTATGGTGTTTCATTCTAAATTTTTACCATTACATGAAAATGGTATGACGCTAAGTGCCTATAATGGAAATACATTATTATTTCAAAAGACGTATTACTCTGTTGGAGGAGGGAAGATTGTTGAAGAAGAAAAATTTGGTCAACAAGAGCAAGATTCTGTAAAACTTCCTTATCCATTTGCTTCAGCTGAGCAATTATTAAAACATTGTGAAGATAACTCATTATCAATTTCTAGTATTATGATGAAAAATGAGCTGCAATTGCACTCTTATGAAGAAATTGAAACGTACTTTTCTCGTGTTGGGCAGACTATTTTGGAGTGTATTAAGCGTGGAATGAATACTGAAGGGTTATTACCGGGGCCACTTAAAGTTCCTCGTCGTGCGTTTTCATTATATCGGCAATTGTCTACCACCAAAGATAAGATTATTAGTGATCCAATGGTTATTATTGATTGGGTAAATATGTTTGCACTTGCCGTAAGTGAAGAAAATGCCGCGGGTGGACGAGTGGTGACAGCGCCAACAAATGGAGCGTGCGGTATTATTCCTGCAGTACTTGCTTATTATGATAAATTTATCAACGAAGTAACACCTGATATTTACATTCGATTCTTTTTGACATGTGGTGCAATTGGGCAACTTTACCAAATTAATGCATCTATTTCTGGTGCAGAAGTTGGTTGTCAAGGCGAAGTCGGGGTTGCTTGTTCTATGGCAGCTGCTGGACTTGCTGAACTTTTAGGTGGAAATCCTGAGCAAGTTTGTATGGCAGCTGAAATTGCGATGGAGCATAACTTAGGATTGACTTGTGATCCTGTAGCTGGTCAAGTGCAGGTACCTTGTATTGAGCGTAATGCGATTGCTGCAGTAAAATCAATCAATGCAACAAGAATGGCTTTAAGGCGAATTACGGCAGCCAAAGTATCATTAGATAAAGTGATTAAAACGATGTACGAAACGGGTAAAGATATGAATGCAAAATATCGAGAAACATCTCGTGGAGGCCTTGCGATTACTGTTCATTGTAATTAGCTTACTTTATTAGCTGTATTGTATTGACCGATTGTAAAATCGGCCAATACTTAAATAGTGTAGTTTGTGGTCGTTAATTAATTGTACTTGGTTGATTTAATCTAATTGAGTTTAATGTTTCCAACACATAGTGTTGACTTTAGAACGCAAGAAATCATTCTCTGTTAGCACGTTTACTTTTTCTGTTTTTGTTGTTTTTTGTTTTCTTTTTCGTTTAGGTTGTTCTATCGAGCTGTTGTGAATAACTTCGTTATAAGCAAGTAAATTGTTAAGCTGATCAAGCTCATCTAATCTACGAAGTACAGAAATTAACGTTTGTAATGTAATCGATTCGCCGTGTTCAATCCGTTTTATTATTGCAATACCAATTTCAGATTTTTTGGCAAGTTCTTGCTGAGATAAGTTTTTTACGATTCTTGCCATTTTTATTCTGCGACATAACGTAGCAACTATGTCGATATTTTCATTCATGAAATATCCTTTGTAGGATATGCCATGTGATAGGCATATCTTCTATCGCTATTAATATATTGTTATTAAATTAACGGCTGATCTTCTTTATCTTTGACTATTTTTTCTAGGCTTTCTAAAAGCTTTTTATGAATGTTATTAAATCCGCCATTGCTCATAATTAATATTGCATCTGTTGGTCGGGCTGATTTTGTGATCATTTCAACCAGTAAATCAATGTCACCAGTCCAGTAAGCTGGTTGAATACAAGCATCAACGATATCGGCAACTAACCAAGGTAATTGTTCTGGTTGAAAGATGAATATTTCGTCAGCACGTCCAAGCGATGGAGCAAGCTCTTCTTTGGAAACACCCAGTTTCATTGTGTTTGAGCGAGGCTCAAGTACAGCTAAGATTCGTCGATTTGCCCCAATTTTGCTACGCAAGGCTTCCAGTGTTGCTAAAATTGCCGTTGGGTGATGAGCAAAATCGTCATAAATTTCGATGTTATTAACTTCACCGTAGAGTTCCAAACGTCTTTTTGCATTTATAAATGTACCTAATGCTAAACATGCGTCCGCAGGCTCAATTCCTACATTATGTGCCGCTGCGATTGCCATCAATGCGTTGTGCATATTATGCTCACCTACTAATGAATATTTTACTTCACCTACTTTTTGATTTTTATAGTAAACAGCAAACTGACTTGCATCATTATTGATACGTTGCGCTAACCAGCCAGTTTTTGATTCTGTAAATACTTGTTCGCTCCAGCACCCCTTTGCTAATACTTGTTTTAAATTTACATCTTCTTGTGGTGATATGATTAGCCCTTTACTTGGTACTAAACGTACTAAATGGTGGAATTGTTTTTGAATTGAGCTAAGGTCGTCAAAAATATCTGCATGATCAAATTCTAAATTGTTCATGATTAGTGTCTTTGGGTAGTAGTGCATAAATTTTGAACGCTTGTCGAAGAATGAACAGTCATATTCATCCGCTTCAATAACAAAAAAGTTACCTTCCCCTAATCTTGCTGAGACTTCAAAATTACCGGGGACCCCTCCAATCACAAAGCCTTGTTTATAACCTTGTTTTTCTAAAATCCAATTGACCATGCCTGCAGTTGTGGTTTTGCCATGCGTTCCTGCAACAGCAATGACCCAACGGTCACGAAGTACATTGTCATGTAGCCATTGGGGGGCTGAAATATAAGGAATGTTATTGTTTAAAATGTATTCAACACAAGGGTTCCCTCTTGATAGGGCATTGCCGATAATGACTAAATCAGGTGTCGATGTTAGTTGTGATGGATCATATCCTTCAATAATATCAATGCGCTCTTTTTGTAAAAGCGTACTCATTGGTGGGTAAACATTTTTATCTGAACCTGTTACTCGATGACCTAAAGAACGGGCTATTAGTGCAATCCCTGCCATAAATGTGCCACAAATTCCAAGAATATGAATATGCATTTTGTATCCTTAACGTTGTATTAATTCTATATCAGTGATGTTGGGTAACCATTGTTAACTTGGCCTCAATCAGGTGTAAATCCAGCACAACTTTACAATTATAATCGATCCTACTTGCTTATGCGATAGGCCATAGGTGTTTTATGATTAAATTTGGTGATTGGTTACCTCGAAATTCATTGACATCTAAATGATAAATTATCTTTACATTTTTTATTGACTGATCAGGCCATTGCTGTCTATTTACATTAAAAAATATTCCTTCAGTAAGTGGGCCACCATTTTTAGGCTCTAATACTAATTTAAGGTGTTTTTCTGCAAGTAATTGTTGTCGGTGAATAATAAATTCGCCATCAAAAATTGGGGTACTAAATCCTTCTCCCCATGGGCCTGATTCTTTTACTTGTTTAGCTATTGCGTAAGTAAAGTCTTGGCTATCTATTTCACCATCGGTTTCAATGATTTGTTCTAGTAAATTAGGAGGTAATTGTTTGTCTGAAAGAGCTTCAATACTACTTTTAAAACGTTCTAAATCTTCTTCACGAATGGTTAATCCAACAGCCATTGCGTGTCCTCCAAAACTAACGATTAAATCTGGATGTTGCTGATTTAATTTATCAATAAAATCCCTTAAATGTAATCCTTTAATTGAGCGTCCTGAACCTTTTAAAAAGCCATCTTGGGTTGAGGCAAAAGAGATCACTGGGCGGTAATATTTGTCTTTCAAGCGAGCCGATAATATGCCAATAATACCTTGATGCCACTGGGGATGATAAAAGACGAGGAAGTTAGGAATAGCTGTGCTTTTTTTTTCAATTTCTTCAATAAACGATAAAGCTTCTTTATGCATCGTTTGTTCAATCAATTTTCGATCACTATTGAGGTTATCAAGATCTGTCGCCTTGCTGATAGCTAAATCATAATTATCACAAAGTAATAATTCAACACCTAATGTCATATTATCCATTCTACCAGCAGCATTTAATCGAGGCGCAATATAAAAAGCTAAATCTGTTGAAGTAATAGATGTAGGATCTTTTTTGGCTATCTGTAATAGAGCTTTGATCCCTTCGCTACAATAACCTGCCCTGATTCTGTTCACACCTTGGTAAACTAGAATACGATTATTGTGATCTAGCCGAACTACGTCAGCAATAGTACCTAGTGCCACTAAGTCGAGCAAATTTGTTATATTATATTCAGTCAAATTATTGTCAGTGAACCAGTTTTCTTTGCGCAATTTTGCACGTAAGGCTAACATAAAGTAAAAAGCTACTCCCACACCCGCTAAGTGCTTAGATGGAAAATCACAATTAGGTAAATTAGGATTGATTATGGCATCAGCATTAGGTAATTGCTCAGGACATAAATGGTGATCAGTAATAATGACTGATAAATTTGCTTGTTTGGCAAAATCGACTGCTTCAATAGCAGAAATTCCGTTATCAACAGTAATAATAAGTTGTGCTTTTTTTAAAATGGCTTTTTTAACCACCGATACACTCAATCCATATCCATCATTGAAGCGATCTGGAATGATGTAATCAACAAATTGACAGCCCATATTTTTAAGAGCTCTGATTGTTAAAGCGGTGCTTGTAGCTCCATCTGTATCAAAGTCACCAACAATCATAATTTGTTGATTATTCTTCATTGCTAAATAAAGAATTTCGACGGCTTTTTCAATGCCATTTAGTTTTTCGTAATTACATAAATTACGTGTGGTGTAGTCAAGCTCTTGTGCATGAGTAATACCACGAGATGCATAAATTCGTTGTAATAATAACGGAATATCATTAGGAAATTCTGGATATACCTCAACTAATTTGCGATGTATTAATTTATTTTTTTTCATATTTTATATGCTAGCGTATTGGCGCTAGCATGTATTTTGTAATTATGTTTTAAGTTTTAATAAGTGATTACTTGTTAATTTTTATTTAGTTGCTTTTTTATCTAAAATTTCAATTAATTTATCAGCAGGTAAATAGCCAGAAACTAATTGTCCGTTAGGTAAAACAATTGCTGGTGTACCACTAATGCCAAGTTGTTTACCAACATTAAATTGTTGTGTTACGTAAGGAATCATACTGCTAGCAGGAGAAATAGTATTGCCTTTATAAGCATTTTCAAATGCTGTTTTGCGGTTAGTCATACTCCAAATGGATTGCATATTTTTACCCACCTCACTATCAGCACCGGCACGAGGGAATGCAAAATAATGTACTGAAATACCTGCTTCTAAATATTTATCGATATTTTCGTGTAGTAGTTTGCAGTAATGGCAAGTGTAATCAGTAAAGACTGAAATAATATATTTTTCATTTTTGGCTTTATAAACAATGGCATCATTTTCAATCGATTTGATTAATTTAAGGTTGTTACCATTAGCGATATTTTCTGGTTCATCACCTTGAATATCATAAATAGGACCTTGGGTTAAGTATTTACCATCGTCTGTAACATAAAAAAGTCCATCAGGTGTAGTGACGCTTTTTAAGCCATTCACTGGGCTATTTGCAATTTTAATATTTTTATCACTATAACCTAATTTGTCCATTGCATTAATAATATCTGTATTATTTGCTAATGCTGTAGTTGATATTAATGCTAAACCTAAAACTAATTTTTTCATTTAATTATCCTTATTTTTTCGTGCGTTATGCTCGAGGATGATGTTTGCTGTGTAACTGTTTTAATCTTTCAGTCGCTACATGTGTATAAATTTGTGTTGTTGACAGACTACTGTGCCCAAGCAACATTTGTACAACACGTAAATCCGCTCCATGATTAAGTAAATGGGTTGCGAAAGCATGCCGAAGTACATGAGGTGAAAGTGCTTCGATATTGATACCCGTCAACATGGCATAGTATTTTATTCTATGCCAAAAGGTCTGTCGTGTCATTTTTTTACCTAATCGGCTCGGAAATAGCGCATCAATAGTGCCATTTTTTAGAAGATCGTTTCGGCCATATTTGAAATAGTATTCAAGCCAATAAACAGCTTCTTCACCTAGCGGTACTAAACGTTCTTTATTTCCTTTCCCAATAACTCTTATTACCCCTTGTCTTAAGCTAATATCACTCATTTCTAAATTTACTAACTCTGATACACGTAGACCTGTAGCATAAAGCACTTCTAACATGGCTTTATCTCTTAATTCTATAGGATCTTCTATACTGGGAGATTCAAGTAGAGAACTAACTTGTGATTCAGTTAAATCTTTTGGTAACTTTTTGGGTAATTTGGGTGATGATAATATCGCTGATGGGTCATCAGTTCGGTAATTTTCTTGATATAAATACTGAAAAAATCTTTTGATTGCGCTAAGTAAGCGTGCTGAACTACTTGCTTTATAACCATCTTTTACCCGTTGCATCAAAAATTCTTGTAAATTAATCGTTTGAGCTGTTAAACATGTTGTATTTTGCTGTTGTAAAGATTGGCTTAACGCTAATAGATCAAGTTTATAAGATTCAATGGTATTTTCAGCTAGGTTTCTTTCTAACCATAATGAATCTAAGAAATGCGCTATTAACATTTTGTTTTGGGGGGGAGCGTCTTGGTAAGACATCAAAATTATCTCTAAATTATATTTATTCGTTTGTTATATTATATACGAACTGTTAATAAGTTACAGTTTTGGGTAATGGGTATTTATGATGGCTGTTGTTACTTATTTTTATTAACTACTATATACTTAGGTTTTTGTTATTTTTTACTATTGTTTATGTTAAAGCGAAGTATTAATCTTTTTATTGCTCTGTTTGCTATTTCTATTATTGCTCTGGAAACCTATATTTATTGGCATACTCGGTTTCGTCCTTGGCAGCCTAGCTCTTCAATAGGGCGGTTAGTTTATTATTATAGTTTCTTTACTGTATTATCAAATTTAATGTTAGCATTGAGTTGTTTTTGGCTAACTATAAATCCTAATTGCCATCGGTATAGTTTTAAAGTTATTCGATTAAATGGATTAGTTGGTGTGATTATAACTACAATAGTGTATAACCTAATATTAAGAGGAATTCATTCACCACCTAATATATTATTAAAAATTGCTAATGAAAGTTTGCATGTTGTTATCCCTGTTTTGGGAATATTGACTTGGTTTATTTGGGGACCATTTCGGAAAATCAATATTAAAGTCATTGTAGGATCGTTATTGTCATTAATGGGATATGGCATTTATATTTTTGTTCGAGGCTATTATACAAGTTTATATCCGTATCCTTTTATTAATGTTGTGCAGATTGGTTATTTTAAAGCACTATTGGCTGTTAGTAAGGTATTTTTATTATTTTGGGGATTAGTTTTTTTATGTTGGGCAATTGACTGTTTAAGGAGTCAAAAATGAAACTGTATATTTATGAGCATTGTCCTTTTTGTGTTAGAGCGAGAATGATTTTCGGACTAAAAAATGTACCTGTGGAACAACAGGTATTACTTAGTGATGATTTTGCTACGCCTGAACATATGATTGGTGAAAAAATGGCACCAATTTTACAAAAAGATGATGGTAGTTATATGCCAGAAAGCTTAGATATTGTTAATTATGTTGATAATAACTATGGAGGAAATACTATTTTAATAGGTTCACAATCGTTAAATATTGCAGAATTAATAAAACAGTTACAACAATATGACTATAAATTAGTGTGTCCACGTTATATCAAACTAGGTTTAGCTGAATTTGCAACACAAAGTGCTATCGATTATTTTGTTACAAGCAAAGTTAAAAAAATGGGCTCTTTTGATGAATGTTTGTTGCAAAGTGATTTGTTAATTTCAAAGATTTCAGCTGTATTGTACAAACTTGATTCGTTGATTGTTTCGTCTGATGCGTGTAATGGGCAATTATCTCTTGATGATATCTGTTTATTCCCAATTTTACGTAATTTGACGTGTGTTAAAAAATTAACATTTCCGCCTAAAATTAAAGCTTATATTCAATCTATGGCAAACCTTAGTAAGGTTGATCTGTTTTTTGATAAGGCTATTTAAGCGAATGAGTAGAAATATAAAATTATTAGGTTTTACTTGATATTAAACCTGAACAGTAAAATTTAACTTCATAAAAAAAACAGGAAAAGTAAATCCTGTTCTTTTTTGCTTAACAATACCTTGCTACTATTGATTATTTAGGGTAATTTGGCTAATTGCTTAATTTAATATCAATAACTTCAATATTATCTTTACCACCGTAAATATCATACCAAGGTGTTGCATACTGTTTTAATATTTTGTTAAGGTGTTCAACATTTTCTCGTCCAGTTTGATCTAACCAACGTTTTAAACCTTCTGTACCACCATTTGCATAGGCTGCAACACCTTCAAACCACGTTGCACGACCACCTAAAATACCACTGTATTTAGCTCCATTTTCACCTGCAAAAATCAGCTCCTCGTGGAAAGTTTTTGTCGGTACCCCTGCACTCAAATAAATGAATGGCCTAGTTGCTGCATCACTTGCTTGTTTAAAATAGTCAGCAGCTTGTTTTTGAGTATAAACAACAATATTGTTGTCGTTAAATCCTTCTACATTTTTGAACAATACAGGAACTTCAACTTTTAAAACATCAATGTAATATTGTTCCTTTGTAAATTCTTTAATGGTATTAATGACTTTTTGTGGCTTTATTTTGGCAAATTCAGGACTTTTATCGTCAGTTATCACGTTATCATATACAATAGGTTCAACAAAAACAGGAATATCCGCTGCTCTAGCTTCATTGCCTAAACGTTCTAAGAATGCGTGTTTTTTGTCTAAAATATCTTGAGGGTCGTCGGGATTATAATAAACCAAGACTTTTGCAGCATCGGCTCCTTTTTTTATTAGGCGCTGTAATGAATCTTCGGGTAAAATATCGGGTAATCGGCCTGGAGTGTTGGCATCATATCCTGTTTTTTCATATGACATGATTAACCCGGAATTACTATTTTTGGCTGACATACCTTTAAAGCCATACTCTTCATCTAACAAAATTGCACTGACATATTTAGTTAATTCTTGAGAGACAAGTTCTTTAAATTCATAAACCATATCAATATGATAACGTTCTTTACCAACAGCTGATTCCATCATTTTAACCATTGAACCACGTTGATCTATCGCTAATGCAGCAATAACGCCATCTTGGTTTGATAATTGCTGCATGCGGGTAAATTTGCCACGAGAAATACATTTTTTAGCCATTTTATGACCTCCATTTAATAAGTATCTCTATTCTAGTTTTTTTGTTTGTCTATTTATTAATCATTTGTGCTGGTTTTTGTTATAGGCTTAATTTAAGTAAAAGCAATTATTATGTAATACCATTATCTAACTGATTTTATCAAAATACTTCAAGAAAACATGTGTTTTAATACTACTTATTAAAGCATCAATATTTTTTATAAAATTGTGAAATTACTCATATTTTTTCAAAATAATTCGTTTAGAATGAGAATCAATTATATTTTAACTTTAAATTATTTAGGAGAAAAATATGAAAGCTGCTGTTATCAAACAAGAATGTGATGGGCAAGTTGAAATTAAAGATATCCCAGTTCGTCCTTTAGAATCAGGAGAAGCGCTTGTTGATGTTGAATATTGTGGTCTTTGCCATACAGATCTCCATGTTGCAGCAGGGGATTTTGGTAAAAAACCTGGGCGCGTTATTGGTCACGAAGGCGTAGGGATTGTGATCAAAATCGCTCCTGATGTAAAAAGCCTGAAAATTGGAGATCGAGTTAGTATTGCTTGGTTTCATGCAGGGTGTGGTACTTGTGAGTATTGTATTTCAGGTAATGAAACATTTTGTCGAAGTGCTTTAAATTCTGGTTATACTGTTGATGGCGGTATGGCAGAACAGTGTATTGTTAAGGCCGATTATGCGGTTAAAGTGCCAGAAGGGCTCGATCCCGCACAAGCAACAAGTGTCACTTGCGCAGGTGTAACTACATATAAAGGCATTAAAGTAGCAAATACAAAACCAGGTCAATGGCTTGCTGTATTTGGCATTGGTGGACTAGGAACACTAGCAATTGAATATGGTAAAAAAGTATTTAACAATAAAGTAGTTGCAATCAGTAATAGTGATAGCCAATTAGAATTATGTAAAACATTAGGTGCTGATTTAGTTGTTAATCCTAAAAAAGTTGAAGATGTTGGCGCTTATATTAAAAAGCATACTGATGGTGGTGTTCATGGTGCCGTTGTAACTTCTGTGACTAAAACAGCATTCAATCAAGCTATCAATTCAGTGCGCCCTTTAGGACGTGTTGTTGTATTAGGTTTACCTTCTGAAAATATGGATTTAAGTATTCCTAAAACAGTATTGGATGGTATTCAAGTTTTAGGTTCATTGGTGGGTACTCGTGAAGATTTAGCTGAAGCATTTCGTTTTAGTGCAGAAGGAAAAGTTGTACCAATAGTCGAAAAAAGACCATTGGAAGATATCAATGATATGATTGACGAAATGAAAGCTGGTAGAATTCGAGGTCGTATGGTTGTTGATATGAAAATGAAGAAAAATAAATAAGTTAATTTTACTATCAATTCTAAAAGCTAGCTTAGTGCTGGCTTATTTTTATAAATAAAATTGTTTTATTTACTTGATTTTTATAATTTTAATATAAAAACTTAATCTTTCTTGTGTTTTACTAATAAATGCCTATTATAACCCAGTTTCGCTTATTTATTTTATATGTTTTAAGAGGACCTTTATGGCAGAACATAATTTAGAAAATAGCCTAAAGAAAGATCTTGGTTTAGTTTCAGCATTATCGTTGGTTGTTGGCATGGTTTTAGGGGCTGGGGCATTTATGAAACCACCAGCTGTATTAGAAGTTACTGGTGATTATAATTATGCATTATTAGCATGGATAATCGGTGGTGCTATTTCCATTTGTGGAGGCTTAACTCTTTGTGAACTTGGTGTTATGTTTCCAAAAACAGGAGGGATGCTGGTTTATTTAGAAAAAATCTATGGAGCTAAAGTTGCTCATCTTTATGGATGGATGATTACAGTTATTTTTTCCCCTTCTTTAGTTGGGGCATTAGTAGGTTATTTTAGTTCAGTATTTTGTTCATTGTTTAACATTAATGATGTTTATCGAATGGCTGTAAGTGCTGGAGTTTTAGGTTTTATCGCTTTCATTAACGCTATTGGTGTCAGGCAGGCTGGTTATTTACAGACGATTGCTACGGTTTGTAAACTAATTCCTATATTGTTATTAGCAATATTTGGGCTATGTGAAGGTAATGGTCAAGTGGCATTATTTACAGCTAGTGGGCAAGGTATTGAAACGTGTGCTCCTTTTGCTGTGGCCATCCTTGCAACACTTTTTGCTTATGATGGTTGGGCACAGGTAGCTTCAGTTGCTGGTGAGATAAATAATCCATCAAAAGTATTACCTAAAGCGATTATTTTTGGAATAGTTTTTCTTGTAGCCGTTTATGCTTGTATTAACATTGCATTATTTAAAATTTTTCCTGTGCAAGAGATGGTTTCTCTTGGGCATAAAGCATCATCTGTTGCTTCACAACGGATGTTTGGACATTTTGGGGGGAATTTGGTGGCCGTTGGTATTATGGTTTCGATTCTGGGTGGCATTAATGGATATATTATGACGTTATCTCGTACTATATTTAGTATGGCTGAGAGGGGAACTCTTATCGGTGCTCGTTATTTAAGTACTATTGATGATGATAGCCGTTCACCAGTTAATGCAATTATTGTTTTAGTTGTTTTTTCTTTTCTGTACTCAACGTTCCTTGATGCGGATCGATTATCTGAAATTTCAATGTTTTCTATCTGGGTATTTTATTTATTAACGTTTATTGGAGTGATGATTGCCCGTAAAAAATATCCAGATGTACCTAGGCCTTATAAAATTATTGGTTATCCAATAATCCCTATTATTGCAATGCTAGGGGCTATTTATGTTATTTATGGTATGTTAGTTTACCAAACCATAAATGGTATTATTTCTATTGTACTGACTTTAATTGGTTTACCTGTTTATTATTACTATTGTAAAAATAAAAATAGAGAACTTTCTCTTGGTAAAATTAAAAAATATAAAATAAAAAGAATGGTAACCATTGCAGTGTCAACAATTATTATTATTAGTTTGTTTGTTGCTTGTGGATTTTTTATTAGCAACTAAAAAATAAAAAGGGTTTATGAAAAAAGCCAGACAATTTGTCTGGCATAATATTTTTTGTAAATGAGATAGTAACCATTTACTCAACGTTCTCTCCGATATTTTTTTTAGGTTTAAATGTATAGTTGAATATTACCAATAATGCAAAAATAGCAATGAAAATACCCATTATAATATCTTTATTAAACCATTTTGCCATATTACCTAGAATAATCCCAATACCACAAAAATCGACATCAGAGAAAGTTGTATTTGCAAAACCAAGCGATCCTAAGACAGGCAATAAAAGAACCGGTAAAAATGTCACTAATAAACCATTAGCAAATGCACCAATCATTGCACCACGACGCCCCCCCATCGCATTACCAAAAACCCCAGCAGTTGCACCACAGAAAAAATGAGGAACAACACTAGGCAGTATAAGTACTGTGTTTAATTTACCTAGCACAAATAAACCGACTAGACCACCGATGAAGCTAAATAGGAAACCGATCAAAACTGCATTTGGCGCATATGGAAAAACAACTGGACAATCTAAAGCTGGTTTTGCGTTCGGTACCAATTTTTCTGAAAAACCAGTAAATGCAGGTACTATTTCAGCAAGGATAAGCCTAACACCTTGTAAAATAATAAAAACACCAGCGGCAAAGGTAATTGCTTCTATGATTGCATAAACGAGATAATTATCGCCTTTACTTAATGTTTTTTGGACATAATCAGAACCAGCAAATATAGCAAGAATCAAATAAACAATCATCATAGTTAATGAGATAGAAATTGAACTATCTCTTAAAAAGCTTAAATTTTTAGGTAAATTCATATCTTCCGTTGAGCGAGAATTTTTACCAAATAATTTACCAAGATAACCAGCTAGTACATACCCTAAAGTTCCAAAGTGGCCAAATGCTACATCATCATTTCCTGTAATCTTACGCATCTGTGGTTGAGCTAAAGCAGGGAAGAAAGCCATGATAAGACCAAGTATTAATGAGCCCGTTAATATTAATTGCCAGTTTCCAAAACCAGCTACAGTTAAAATAATACTAATCATACAAGCCATGTAAAAAGTATGATGCCCAGTTAAAAATATAAATTTCAAACGGGTAAACCTCGCAACGACAATATTAGCTACCATACCAAATGCCATAATTAAAGCTGTTGCTGTGCCATACTTAGTTAATGCCAAAGATACAATGGCTTCATTATTAGGAATAATTCCTTGTAATTTAAAAGCTTGTTCAAACATCATACCTAATGGAGTAATTGCGCTGATAAGTACAGTCGCACCGCCGCTTAATACCAAAAAACCTAAAATAGTTTTAACAGTGCCTTTTACTGTATCGGTAAATGATTTACGTTGAACGATAAGCCCAGCCATAGCAATAAAACCAACTAATATAGCTGGGGTTTTTAGAATATCAACAATAAATTTTATTATTTCTTGAATCATGGCAACACCTCATAATTTATTTAGTGCTTTGCAAAATATTCAACGAGTTTTGTTTCTAAATCGTTGATATCAATGATATTGTTTAATACCACTAATTTATCATCAGGAATTCCTGAACTGGCGGCTAAATCTTTGGTCATAACAAATAGATCGGCCTGATCTGGTGTTGCAGACGCCAAATCAGCATGCGTTACTTCAGCATTAATATTTAGTTTTTTAATAACTTTTTTAATATTCATTTCAACCATAAAACTACTACCAAGACCTGAACCACAAACAGCCATAATTTTCATTTTGTTTATCCTTTTGTTGAGTTTAATTTAATAGTTATTGATAACAGACAATATTTGAGCAGAGGTTTGTGCCTTAAAAATTTTCTGAATATCACTTGCCTCACCAAACAGTGCAGCCAATTGAGTTAATATTTCAATGTGGCTAGTATTATCATTCGCTGCTAATAAAGTAATTAAATAGACAGGATCATTTTCTTGTGAGTTAAATTTAACCCCTTGTTTGACCAATAACATGGATAGACTTAATTGGTTTACGCCTTGTTCTGGTCTGGCATGTGGCATAGCAATACCTGGTGCCAAAACGTAGTAAGGTCCTATTGATTCGTGTAACTGAAAAATAGCATCCACGTAATTTTGTGAAATGGCATTATTTTTTAATAGTGGTGTTGCACAAAGTTGTATCGCTTCTTTCCAGTCTTTAACCGAATCAATAATATTGACTGTTTGGTTGGTTAACCATTTATCTAACATTTTTCCTCCATTAAAACCGATATAAAGTTACTGTCTTTTCCAAAAATTAACATACTGCACAATAATAGAAATGAAAAAAATAATTGAAATGTGATAGCGTTATCAAAGTTAATATAAAATTTATCTGTTTTGTGATACAGATAACATTTTTAGTGAATGGATAAAAAAAATATTTTTTTAGAGTACTAATATTATATCGATAATAATGATTAAAAAACAGCTTAAACAATCTCCCTCTTGATTGATAGCCATACTTAAACTCATTTCACAGTTTTTGAATAAATAACCAGTAAATAATGAGGTTAACGTTTTTAATTACTAAACGTGACATAAATCAAATTATTAAAAAATAGGGTATTTTTTATTTTTGAGATTAAGATTTTTTCTTCATACCAAGGTGTTAAATTATGTATGTGTAAATAGGTATTATAAATAAGTTATTGTGTTATTTTTCGATAAGTTAAAATAAATTATACTGCTATAAAAATAGCATGACTACAGTTTTCCCGTTTGTTTTTTAATTTATTTGATATAGTATTAATTGTTTAAAATTTGTTAAATGGAAATATTGTAATGAGTAAAAAATTGCTGTAATGGGGGATGATACTACAACCGGTGGTAAAGTTATTTCGTCGTCAGTTCTAGGTTTTAACCAGCTCGATGCTATAGCCTGTTTAGGGGATTATGCTTCATGTCCTAAGTGTAAAAGTTCTGGAAAAATTATTGAGGCGACTGATAAATTAATCATTGATGGCAAACCAGCTGCTTATGATGGGTGTATTATTGCTTGTGGTTGTCGGCCTATAGGTGTTAATCGAATTATTGCAACCAAAAGTCTGATATTTGTTGATGTGGCAACCCCCTATTATACAAATAAGTCAAATCCTATTAATAATACATTTTCAACAATCGCGCAAAATGATATTCACACACAAATTAATTCATTAGTAGCATCAAATGAAGATAAAACAAAGATTCGCCTTGACGTTCAAAATTTACTTGATTGTGCGCATGAAGTTTGTGAAAAACACCTTTACCATGATGATATAAAACAAGATTTTATTGATGATATTAATAATTTTGCCACGCACATTGTAAATCAAGTCGAAAGCGGAGCGATGAGTTATGAACAAGGCTCAGAAGCGATAAAATCTGAAGAAAAGAATTTATGGGATCAAAGCCTGTACTGGCTAGGTCGGGGACTAAGTGTTTTAGGTGGTGCAGGCTTGATAGTGACGGGGTTTGCAATGTGCACAACTGGTGTGGGTTGTATACTTGGCTCATATGTAGCAGCGCATGGAGTTAATAGTATTCAAGAAGGGATAACCGATGAGGATGGTTTTTTAAAATCAGTGTATCAAGATGCGGCTGAAGGATTAGGAATGTCTAAAGAGGCAGGTTCTTTGGCTTATGATTTAGTTGATATCGGTCTATCCGTACATGGTAAACTTAAATTAGTTCCTAAAATTGATAAAAGTTTTGCAATTAATCAATTTAATCGTGCCAATTCAGCTAAATTCAAATTATTTCATTATGGTAGAGAGGATTTGACACGAGCATATAGACAGATGAATGAATGGTTGTTAAGTTCTGAAATAGTAAGTGATGTTATGTCTTTAAGTGAAATTTATGAACAAAGCAAAAATATTTTTTTAAAAACAATGAGCTTGATGAGATGAATCTATATATTTCAAATCCCGAACAGATTGATAATATAGAGAAAATTGTAGATAGTTGTACAATAGTAATACGTATTACAGGTAGCGAATCTGATGTAGATGACCAACCTAATTATTCATTGTGCACGCGCTTGGATGGTACTACATATCGGCAATATTTTGATGGCCATATTGAAGAAGGTTCTATTGAATAACAGGAATAACACAGATGATTATATTGATTTACATTGCGTATTACTTTTTCTCAATTTTGCCTATTATTATTACTTATCGTTTTAGACAATATACAATAAGTGATTATCAATATAATAAACGTTTGAAATGGCAAAGGCGCATCATGTTGGTTTTCAATTATATTGCTCTGGGTATCCAAATTATAATTGTAAGAGAACTTAAAATTATAGTACGTTCTAATCAAGATTATGGTCCTCTTTTATTATCAGCATTTATATTTCTAATTGTTTATACTATTTTTCCAATATCCTGGTTAGAAAGCCCAAAAGAGTATTTAAAAAAGAAAAAATGGAAATAATAATGACTTTAGTGAAGTTAGCTTTCCACCATTAACGACTGTCGCATTATCTTCCAAACAAATTGGAGGATATATGGCAACTTTAATATTACATAAATTAAATAATAAAACGGATTTGGTTGAACCAAAATTATCCCCATTAGCGCCAGTGATTCAATCACGAGTAAGTTTATAGTTGTTTGTGTTAAATAAGAGAATACAATAGGAAAATTTTTTCTCAAAACGCAGAAATAAAAAAAGCCCGCTTAGAAAAGCAGGCTTTTTATTTAAATTGGTCGGCGAGAGAGGATTCGAACCTCCGACCCACTGGTCCCAAACCAGTTGCGCTACCAAGCTGCGCTACTCGCCGTTAGGAAGCGCATGATACTGCGCTAACTAAAAAGTGTCAATACCTATGATAAAAAATTATATCTGTTATGATTTTATTTTGATAACGGCGCAGGTGTTTTACCAATTCGTTGATAAAATTCAATAACAAAATCTTCGTAGCGGTTGTTTGCAACAGCTTCACGAATTTTAGCCATTAAGCGTTGATAGTAACGTAAATTGTGGATAGTGTTTAAACGCGCACCTAGAATCTCGCCACATTTATCTAAATGGTGAAGATAAGATTTAGTATAATTTTTACACGTATAACAATCGCAATGCGGATCAAGCGGTGTGGTGTCATCTTTATATTTTGCATTACGTATTTTTATTACGCCATTTGTCACAAACAAGTGACCATTACGGGCATTACGTGTTGGCATTACACAGTCAAACATATCAATTCCTCGCCTAACACCCTCGACTAAATCTTCTGGTTTACCAACGCCCATCAAATAACGGGGTTTATTGGCAGGTAATTGTGGGCATGTACCTTCTAGAATTCGGTGCATATCAGCTTTAGGTTCACCAACAGCCAATCCACCGACTGCATAGCCATCAAAGCCGATTTCGGTTAATCCTTTAATTGAAATATCACGTAGCTCTTGGTGTATACCACCTTGCACGATACCAAATAGTGCATTTTTATTGCCTAATTCATCAAAACGCTTTCGGCTGCGTTTAGCCCAGCGTAACGACATTTCCATTGATTTTTTAACATAATCCCAGTCAGCAGGAAATGGTGCACATTCATCAAAAATCATTACTATATCTGAACCTAAATCGTATTGAATTTCCATCGAAATCTCAGGTGACAAGAAAATCGAATCACCATTAATTGGATTTCGGAAATAGACACCTTCTTCTTTTATTTTACGAATATCACCTAGGCTAAAAACTTGGAAACCACCTGAATCGGTTAAAATAGGACCATGCCATTGCATAAAGTCATGCAAATCACCATGTTTTCGCATAATTTCTTGTCCTGGCCTTAACCATAAATGGAATGTGTTACCAAGTAATATTTGTGCACCAGTTGCGGCAACTTCTTCTGGTGTCATACCTTTTACTGTACCATAAGTCCCGACTGGCATAAATGCCGGTGTTTCAACAGTATATTCAATTCCCCGGCGTTCAAATTTCATACGCCCTCGGCGAGCTAATCCATCGGTATTATCTAGTTCAAATTTCATTTTTGTTAACCTCTTGCGACCAAATAAACAGTTTGGCGCTAATTATTGTTATAATACGTTATTGTATTATTAGTTTGCTGCGCTAGTTTATCGTGCAAGGAAACAATAGACAATATTAGAAGGGAGATTAAGACGTTTGAAGCGTATTATTTTATTTTTGATATTATGTTTTTTATTTTGTTTATTGGTTTCTTGTCAATCCTCAAATAAGAAACCTACATTTATTATTACATCAGAACAAATTAAACATCTATCTGAACAAGATATTGAGGCTATTGGTAAGCAAGTATGTGTTGAATCAGATAAACAATCTGTTGTTGTTAACGAAAACAGTTGGCTTGATAAAAAACTTCAAATGCTAGCTCAAACTTTACCAAAAAAGATTAACAATATTGAATTAACTTACAAAGTTTATTTAAATACTTCCCCCAATGCATGGTCAACCGCTAATGGTTGTATTCGTATAAATAGTGGATTGATTAAATTACTTAACGATAATGAATTACAGGCTGTTTTAGCGCATGAACAAGCTCATATTGCTCTTAAACATACTATAAAATCGTTTAGACAGGCTCCTTATGTGGAAATAACTAATAAAGAGATATTCGTTCTTATTAAAGAAGATATTGCTCAGCAATATGAGTTCGACGCAGATTATTATGCTTTTGATTTATTAATGCGTGAAAATATCAACCCAATAGGTTTGGTAACCATGTTAAAAAAGATGCAGAACCATTCAACAAAAAAGCTGATAACATCGCATCCACCAAATATAAGCCGTATTAATCATATTTTAGATAGGTTAGGTGGTAAATAAGTATTTATATAAATCGTTTTGAAATAACTGATTAACTTTAATTGCTAACATAATTTTATTCGGTTATTTTTTATAAAATATTGTTAATATTTTTCGCTTAAATCTGTAATAAACATGGCATCACCATAACTAAAAAATCGATAGTTTTCTTTAACGGCATGCTGGTAGGCTTTCATTGTATTTTCGTATCCCGCAAACGCTGAAACAAGCATAATAAGCGTCGATTCTGGTAGGTGAAAATTGGTAATAAGTGAATCAATGACTTTAAATTGATAGCCCGGGTAAATAAAAATTTGGGTATCAGCAAAAAAAGGGGCAATTTTACCTGTTTTTTTAGCTGCACTTTCTAATGCTCTGACAGACGTTGTCCCTACTGCGATAACTTTATTGTTTCTTGCTTTGCATGCTAATACCGCTTCCACAACTGACTCTGGAACTTCTGCATATTCCGAGTGCATAATATGCGTTTCAATGTTTTCAACTCTAACTGGTTGGAATGTTCCTGCTCCGACATGTAAGGTAACAAATGCCATTTCAACACCTTTTTGCTTTAATTTTTCTAATAAAGGTTGATCAAAATGAAGCCCCGCAGTGGGTGCCGCAACAGCTCCGGGAACCTTATTATAAACCGTTTGATAAACCTCTCGGTCTTGTTCATTGTCAGGTCTATCAATATAAGGTGGTAATGGTATATGACCAATTTTATTTAAAATGCTAAGAACATCATCAGGGAATTGTAATTCAAATAAAGTATTGTGGCGTGCTAACATAGTAACATTGATAGTGCTGTCTTCTCCTAGAATTAATTCCGCTCCTACCTTCGGTGATTTTGAAGCTTTAATATGTGCAAGAGCTCGATTATTCTCTAGTAGTCTTTCTATTAATATTTCGATTTTTCCGCCTGAAGCTTTTTTACCATATAAGCGAGCAGGAATAACTCTGGTATTATTAAAAATAAGTAAATCCCCAGGATTGATTTTATCAATAATATCAGTAAATACATTATCTTCAATTTTACCCGTGTGACTATCAAGCGATAAAAGTCGACATGCACTTCTGGTTTCTGAAGGATGTTTGGCAATTAGCTCTTTGGGAAGATAAAAATCAAAATCGGATAGTTGCATAATCGTGTTCCTTAAAAAATTAGGCACTAGTCTAAAGCCCTCATAATGTCTGATCAAGTAATTATTTGTTGATTATTATGAAAGTTAAGTTAAAATTCCAAACTATCTAACAAATGTTAGATAGAAATTGATTTATATAGATATAAGGAAAACAGTATGAAAAAACATCAGAAAAAATTATTAGTCGCTTTACCTTTAGTTGCCGCAATGTCACTAGTTGGTTGTAAAAATATGAGTGTAGATGACTTAACGAGTCTTGGAATGAAAGGTTTGAAAGCTGCTACTTTAAGTGATAATGATGTGAAAGAATTAAGTAAACAATCATGTGCAGAGATGGATGCTCAATCAAAAATTGCTCCAGCCAAAAGCGCTTATACTAAACGATTGAATAAAATTGCTAAGGCGCTTGGTAATAACCTAGATGGCACACCGATTAATTATAAAGTTTACATTACAAAAGATGTTAATGCGTGGGCAATGGCAAATGGTTGTGTTCGTGTTTACAGTGGTTTAATGGATATGATGACTGATAACGAAATTCAAGGTGTTTTAGGCCATGAATTAGGACATGTTGCTTTAGGTCATAGTAAGAAAGCAATACAAGTTGCTTATGCTACTGAAATCGCACGCGATGCGGCAGCAGCATCTAGTAATGCTCAAATTGCCTCTTTATCTAAATCTAGCTTAGGTGCTTTAGCATCAGCAGTTATTAATTCTCAGTTTTCACAAAAACAAGAACAAGATGCGGATAATTACTCTTTTGATTTCTTAGTTAAGAAAAAAATTAATCCTGCAGGTCTTGCAACTGCATTTGATAAATTAGGTGGTGGTGATTCGTCTATATTAAGTAGTCATCCATCTTCATCAGATCGTGCTAAAAATATTCGTAAAAAAATTGCTGAACTTAAAAAATAAAAATTGCACTTTTTAATCTAAAGCGCCATAAATGGCGCTTTTTTATTTGATATTAACCAAATACTACAAATACTAATAGCGGAGAAATAGAATGGATTCAAGCCATAAGGAAAATCAAATTGATGAAATAAAAAAAGTAAGTTTTTGGGTTAGCCAACTTTTTATCCTGATTGCAACCATTGTAGGAGTTTTTTTAGCAGCGAATCAAGGGTTTAAACAAGCTGTGCAATTCGAGAATATGAAAAGTTATAAAGAAAACTACTACCTCCAAAAATCTTTACAATATGAATTACTCGATAATATTGCTATTTTAAAAGCTTATATGGCAAAAAGCCAAGACAGTAGTTATTTTGGTGCCCGTAGTGAACCTTTAAATTTTTATACACTGGTTTGGGATAATATGAAATTTTCTTCAACGACACTCGGAACTCCACCTAAGTTCTTGCGTGATTCTCAACGTTTTTATCGAGAAGTTAATCGCCTTCATGATGAGATCGCTAAAGGTAATATGGCTATTGCTATTGGCATTACAAAATTACAAGAACAAATAGACCTTGTGGAAAAAGATCTTTTGCCAGCATTAGATGCAAGTACGAAAGAAATTACAAAAATGTTTGAAAATACTGATGTTATCTTATAGATATCAAATAGTTATTCACTCCCTCTAGATTACCTAAGGGAGTGAATAACTAAATTTGGGTAATGGCTTTTTACGGTTAAAAGGTTTATTGTTTATAACTCGATAAAAATTTAGCAAATCGTTCAATAGCATCTTTGAGTTCACCTGTATGAGGTAAAGCAACAATTCTAACATGATCTGGTTTATGCCAGTTAAAACCAGTTCCTTGAACAAGTAGTACTTTTTCTTGTAATAAAAAGTCTAATACTAATTTTTGATCATTATAAATATTAAATTTTTTCTGATCTAATTTTGGAAATAGATATAACGCACCTTGCGGTTTGGTACATGAAACTCCAGGAATATCATTAAGCATTTTCCATGCAGACATGCATTGATCGTACAAACGTCCACCAGGTATGATAAATTCATTAATGCTTTGGTAACCTCCTAGTGCACCTTGAATAGCATGTTGTAATGGCACATTAGCACATAAACGCATGGAAGCAAGCATATTCAACCCCTCAATATAGCCTTTTACATGGTGTTTAGGACCACAAAGTGCCATCCATCCTTGTCTAAATCCTGCTACGCGATACGTCTTTGACAACCCACTCATGGTAATAACAAATAAATCAGGTGCTAATGCTGCAATGGAATGATGCACAGCATCATCATATAGAATTTTGTCGTAAATCTCATCAGCAAAAATGATCAAGTTGTTTTGACGAGCTATTTCTGCGATCTCAAGTAACACTTCTTTACTATAAACAGCCCCCGTTGGGTTATTTGGATTAATAATGACAATACCTTTTGTTTTAGGTGTGATTTTTTGTTTAATATCATCTAAATCTGGCGACCAGTTTGCTTCTTCATCACAAAGATAATGTACCGCATTACCTCCAGACAAGCTAACAGCCGCTGTCCATAATGGATAGTCTGGCATAGGTACCAGTATTTCATCACCAGTGTTAAGTAATGCTTGCATGGACTGAACAATGAGCTCAGATACGCCGTTACCTATATAAATATCTTCAACATCTAAACTTGTGATCCCTCTAGCCTGATAGTGTTGCATAATTGCTTTTCGTGCCGAGTAAAGTCCTTTTGAATCACAATACCCTTGTGATGCTGGTAAATTGCGAATAACATCAACCAATAATTCATCTGGTGCGGCAAAACCGAATGGAGCTGGATTTCCAATATTGAGTTTTAAGATTGTTTGACCTTCTTCTTCTAGTCGTTTTGCATGCTCAAGGATTGGTCCTCGGATGTCATAACAAACATTATCCAATTTGTTGGATTTTTGGAAATTTACCATAATGTCGCTCTTTTTTTGTTTTTACTGAAAAAAATAATCTACTCCTATTTCGATAATTTTTGAAGATGCTATTATGGATAGGGTAATAAATATTATTTAATTGTCTAAATTTTGTGCGGAGAGTGTTATGAAAACCATTTTAACGGTTATTGGTAAAGATCAAACAGGAATTATTGCAGGTATTAGTCAGAAATTATATGAATTAGACATTAATATTTTAGATGTCAGCCAAACTATTATGGATGAATATTTCACGATGATTATGCTACTTGATTTAACCAAAGTTAATATCTCATTTGAAGAAGCAAAAACAGCACTTATTCAAACGGGCGATAAGCTGAAAGTCAAAGTTAATTTACAACGTGAAGAAATTTTTGATGCAATGCATCGTTTATAATTTAATCTTTATACTTTTTAGTAAGGATAATACGAATGGAAACTAAGCAAATCCTCGAAACTATTAAAATGATCGAGGAAGAAAAACTCGATATTCGCACAATAACTATGGGTATTTCATTGCTTGATTGCATTGATAGTGATGGAAAAAAAGCTCGTCAAAAAATCTATAATAAAATTACACATCTTGCTAAAAACCTTGTTACTGTCGGTGACGAAATTGCAGCTGAATTTGGCATTCCAATTATTAACAAACGTATTTCAGTTACCCCTATTTCTTTAATTGCCGGTGCTAGTGATGATAAAGATTATGTTGAATTTGCCAAAACACTTGACGAAGCAGCCAAAGCGGTCGGTGTTAACTTTATTGGTGGTTTTTCGGCATTAGTACAAAAGGGTTACCATAAAGGGGATGATATTTTAATTAAATCAATTCCACAGGCGCTTGCACAAACAGAACGAGTTTGCGCATCGGTCAATGTCGGTTCTACCCAAACCGGTATCAACATGGATGCGGTAAAACAGATGGGGAAAATCATCAAAGAAGCAGCTGAATTAACGGCAGATAACAGTAGTATGGCATGTGCTAAATTAGTGGTGTTTGCTAATGCAGTTGAAGATAACCCTTTTATGGCAGGCGCTTTTCATGGGGTAGGAGAAGCGGATTGTGTTATTAATGTTGGGGTAAGTGGTCCTGGCGTTGTTAAACGTGCTCTTGAAAAAGTTAAAGGGGAACCATTTGATGTTGTTGCTGAAACGATTAAAAAAACAGCGTTTAAAATCACTCGTATGGGACAGTTGGTTGGTAAAGAAGCCTCTGAACGTTTGGGCGTCAAATTTGGTATCGTTGATTTATCATTAGCACCAACTCCAGCAATTGGTGATTCGGTTGCTCATATTCTCGAAGAAATGGGATTACAGTCCGTTGGTACTCATGGTACTACAGCCGCTCTAGCAATGCTTAATGATGCAGTTAAAAAAGGTGGCGTAATGGCCTGCGGTCATGTTGGTGGATTAAGTGGTGCATTTATTCCTGTTTCAGAAGATGCAGGAATGATTGATGCAGTAAATAATGGCGCACTCAATCTTGAAAAACTTGAAGCGATGACCTGTGTTTGCTCGGTTGGGCTTGATATGATAGCGATTCCTGGCGACACACCAGCTGAAACGATTTCTGCGATCATTGCTGATGAAGCAGCAATAGGTGTAATTAATCATAAAACAACTGCTGTTCGCATTATCCCTGCTGTAGGCTTAAATGTTGGAGATAATATTGAATTTGGAGGTCTACTTGGTCACGCGCCAGTTATGCCAGTAAATAAATTTAGTTCATGTAATTTTATTAATCGAGGTGGACGAATTCCAGCTCCAATTCATTCATTTAAAAATTAATGTATTAAATTTTAAATGAAAATATATTTCTTTTATTCCGTCTACATTATTAAAGTAGACGGAATGTCAAAAAACTAATCTTACTGTTATTTTCGTAAATTACCTTTTAGCTCTTACTTAATAGTCTGTTTTTGTTGTTCAACATAATTGTCCCTGTGATGAGCAATATCATGGATATTATTTGGTATCAAATCTATTCGTTTCTTTTATCTTAATTCCCTAAAATTAATGATATCAAATTAGTGCTGATTTAATTCAGGCAATATCAAATTAGTTATATTGTTATAAATTTGCAGATCACACCATGATGGAGGACGAAATGGGAAATGAATCTAACGACCAAATGTTTTTTGAAAATTTGATCCTTTTAGATAAAAACTTTCAAAATGCTAATCAATTTTTCGATTTTACGTTTCCTATTTTAAAAAGTGGTGGTTATGTTAATCATTCCTTTTTAGATGCAATAAAGCAAAGAGAATCTTTGTTCCCAACCGCACTACCAACAGAACCTTATGTAGTTGCTATGCCCCATACTGATGTTGAGCATGTTATTAGACCCTTTATTTACTTTGCTCGAGCCAAAGGTACGATTCCATGGTGTGAAATGGCAAATAATGACAATGTATTAAGGACTAACTTTGTTTTTTTACTTGGGTTTAATCAACCGAATGGGCATATTGATTTATTACAAAAATTGATGGACTGTTTTATGAATTCGAATTTTTTAGAAGCGCTTTATCACGCAGAAACCGAACGTGAAATTTTTACATTATTGACGTCGAATATCAATTTATAAGGAGGCATTATGAAAAAAGTTATTGTTGCATGTGGCAGCGGAGTGGCTACATCACAAACTGTGGCTAGTAAAGTAACTCGTTTATTAAAAGAACGGAATCTTGATGAGATAAAAGTGGAAGTTGTTGATCTTAAGTCTGTTGATACTCACATTAAAAATAGTGCTGCTTATATAGCGATAACTAAAATTGAAAAACAGTATCCTATTCCCGTTATCAATGGTATTGCATTTTTAACAGGGATAAATATGGAAGCGGAATTACAAAAAATTATCGATGCCTGTAAATAGGAGTACGAATATGGACTTTTTAGGAACAATTATAAATTATATTTTGAATTTAGGTGCCCCTGTTTTTGTACCCTTCATTATGTTAATTGCTGGTTTAATTGTGCGCATGAAATTTAGAGATGGAGCTTCAGCTGCAATTACCTTAGGCGTTGCATTTGTTGGTATGAGTATGCTAATTGGATTTATGGTTGGTGCTATTGGTTCAGCTGCGCAAACAATGATGGAACGAACAGGTATTGAACTTAGTATTGTTGATGGTGGTTGGACTACTATGGCAAATGTATCTTGGGCTTGGCCGTATGCATTTTTAATGTTTCCTTTGCAAGTGGGGGTTAATATTTTGATGTTGGCATTAAAAAAGACTGATACTTTTAATGCTGACTTATGGAATGTGTGGGGGAAAATTTTCACAGCATTTATTGTTGTTGCTGTAGCTACTCCAATTTTAGGTTCTGTTATGGCTTTAGTCGTTGCTTTTATTATTGCTACTTTGCAGATCATATTAGAACTTAATTCCGGTGATATTAATCAACATCGAATTGAAAAATTAACAGGTATTCCAGGTGTAACTTGTACTCATAGAATGTTATTTTTTAGTGCGATTTATTATCCTTTTGATCTCTTACTGCGCAAAATACCTATTTTAAATAAACCAATGGATGCAGCAACATTACGTTCAAAAATTGGAGTTTTTGCTGAAAATCATGTTATTGGTTTTTTATTAGGTGTGACTTTTGGAATTATTGCTGGTTATGATGTTGCAGCTATTTTAATGCTTGGTGTGCAAGCTGCTACTGCTCTTATGTTGTTTCCAATGATCTCTAAGCTATTTATGCAAGCACTATCGCCAATTTCTGAGGCAATTAGTGATTATATGAATAAACGTTTTGCTGGTCGTAAATTATTTGTTGGTTTGGATTGGCCATTTATGGGTGGTTCAAGCGAGATTTGGTTTACAGTAATTGTTGCCATTCCTTTTACCTTAATTTGGGCTGTTATTTTACCTGGTAACAAAATTCTACCTTTTGCAGGTATTATTAATGTTGCGCTTATTGTTCCTGCTTATATATTAACTAAAGGAAACACCTTAAGAATGGTGATTTTAGCCATTATTGGTGTGCCATTCTTTTTATTTGTTGGAACACAATTTGCACCGATTATCACCGATTTAGGATTAACCACTAAAGCTATTGATATTCCATCTAATCAGTTAATTTCAAATAGTTCTATTGATGCACCTATTTTTACTTATGCGTTTTCATTTATTTGGCAATGTTTACAAGGCTATTTTGTTCCATTGATTTTTGCTGTTTATTGGTGTGTGGGTTATTTCCTCTATGCTCGTGAACTACGCAAAGAAGTTGCACAAGATATAGTTGAGAAAAATAATGAATAAATGATAGTTAAAGTATTCGTTGAACATAATCTGCAGTAAATCTGATGGTAATGTTTATTACCATCAGACAACGAACAATAAGGTAATTGTTATATGGTTATCGATAAGCGAATTCATGCTGTATTAAAAGCATTAATTCATAATCCAAATATTAGTGGAGTTGAGCTTCAATCTGAATTCGGGTTAACTCGTAAACAACTTAGTTACACTGTTAAAAAAATTAATGATTTTCTTGAATCATCTAACCTTGAATTAATCAGACGATTTAAAACTGGTAAATTTAGTGTTCCCAAATTAGTGATCGAAACATTTAGAGATGAACCAGTATCTCTTGCTATTGGACGTTATATTTATTCTGAAGATGAACGTATTCATCTGCTTCTTTTTTTCTTGTTAATTAGAACAGAAAGGTTGTCATTAATACATCTATCTTCGTCCCTGACTGTCAGCCAGAATACAGTTATAAATGATATTAAAAAAGTGCAGACAATGATTGTCCAATATCATTTACAAATCAACTATGATCGCGAAAATGGTTATCGTATTATCGGTGATGAAATAGACAAACGTTATTTGTTACTAAAATTAATTCGTAGAATTATTAGTATGCCAATAGCTGATAAGATTTTTAGAGAAAATGAGATTATTACCCAAGGGCATTTAGAACAAGTAGGGCAGGTTTTTAGTGAAATAGAAAGAAAATTAAAAATTGTTTTTACTGATGAGCAGTTGCAAGAATTAACCTACTTTATTTGTTTTATATTGCAGCGGATAGAAACAGATAAAAAAATTAAACGTTTACCTGAAAATTATGCTGAGGCAGCAAATAGCCGTGATTTTCAACTATTAAAAAAACTGATTGAAAAATTTGGTATTACTGATCTGAATGAACAAATCTTTTTAATGGTATTAGTGCAAAGTTCTAATATACAAACAATATCTGATAAATATTTTCATTTAGATGCGGTTTTGTTAGAAAGTGTCGTTGAAGTTATTAATAATTTTGAACAGATCAGTTGCATAGCTTTTCAAGATAAAAGCGAACTTATTGAACGTATATATCAGCATTGGAAACCTGCTTATTATCGCATTCGTTATCACATTACCAATATTAATAGTGTATATGGTATCGTATTACAAGAGTTTGGTCATTTACATGAAATGGTTCGAAAAGCAATTTACCCTTTTGAAAAAATTTTACATTGTAATATGCCAGATGAAGAAGTCGCTTTTATTACTGTCTTATTTGGTGGATGGTTAACTCGAGAAGGTTTGATCAATCAAATTAAAACTAAAAAGATAGCTATTTTTGTTTGTGAAAATAGTGCAACTGTTTCAACTTACCTTTATTTAACTTTACAAGTATTACTTCCTGAACTACATTTTTCTGACGCCATGTCTAAACGTGAGTTTGAAAAATATAATCACTATTACGATATTGTTTTTTCTACTTCATATTTATCTACTGATAAATTGTTATTTATTGTCAACTCGTTACTCAATAACTCCCATAAAAATGCTTTTCGTAATCAAGTGATTGGTGCTTTACAAGGTATTGATCCGAGTATAATTCAAGTAGAAGAACTTATATCTATTATTGAAAAATACAGCAATATTAAAGATCAAAAAGCATTACAAAAAGAATTAACAGCATATCTTTATAACGATGAAGTGAATGATAATCCCGTACGAATAACACAACAGGAGGTTCCCTCATTAGCTGACTTAATGCAAAAAGAACACATCAATATTACAGAAAAGGTTGATATAGCATGGCAAGAAGCATTGGCATTAGCTGCTCAACCTCTGTTAAATAACCAAGCCATAGAAAGTTATTATCTTGAAAGAATGATTAATAAAATCCAATTCGAACAACCTTATATTATGTTGGTTAATGGATTAATTATTGCTCATGCTGGTATTGATGATGGTGTGAATAAAGTTTCAATGTCTCTACTTAAGTTATCTGAAAAAATCAATATTTGTGGTTATATGAAAGCTGATTTAATTGTTGTTTTAGCAACAAATAATCCACAAAAACATCTTAAAGCTCTTGCTCAATTAAATGAATTATTAGAATTAAATGACGGCGCAACTCGCATAAGAAATGCTAAAAATAGCAATGAAATCTGGGAATTGTTTGCCAATTATCAATGAAATATCTTGTGAAAATAGGAGTTGAAAATGTTAGAGATACAAAAACAATATGTTGTCGATATGGCTAAAAGGTCGAGTGAGTGGGGATTGTGTAAACATAAAGCTGGTAATTCTAGTGTTCGCGATAAAGAAACAGGATATGTGCTTGTTACTCCAACAACAATTGATAAAAAATTGTTAACAATTCGAGATATTGTTGTGATGGATCTTGAAGCAAATGTTATTGAAGCTGATTCTGGATTGAGACCAACGAGTGAATGTTTAATGCATCTTGAGATTTATAAAGCTCGCCCTGATATTTTTGCTATTTCGCATACTCATTCTATTTTTGCAACTTCATTTGCCGTATTAGCCAGACCTATTCCAGCGGTTGTTTATGAATGTGCCATTCTTAATTTAAAAGATGGTGTTATTCCTGTTGCACCTTATGGACGACCAGGAACTCCAGAACTTTCAAATAGCGTTATAGAACCTATAAAACGAGCTGATGCAATTTTGATGGAAAAACATGGCGCAATTGCTGTAGATAAAGACCCTTATGAAGCTGTATTAAAGGCTGCTTATATTGAAGAAATGGCTGAAATTTACTATCACGCTCTGCTTATTAATGGTGGTAAAGATCCTGGAGGATTCCCTTCACAGGAGTTACAAAGTTGGGCATATCCTTCGCAAATTAAGTTTAAAAATAATTTTTAGTTTATTAATTTTAATACGTTAACTAAAAAATAGTGAGAAAGGAAGGTTTTATTTTATCGATATCTTTATAATAAATCCGCCGATATTATCGGCGGATTTATTATTTTATTGGATTTGAATATACTCATTCATAAATTTCAAAATATACGCCATTGAAACAGAACCAGGATCCATATGGCCAATTGCTCGTTCACCTAAATTTTTAGCTCGACCAAATACAGCGATCATTTGTTTCGTTTTTTCTGCTCCTTCCATAGCAGATTGTGCTATTTTAGGTAGCGCATCTTTTAATTTCAAAGTAGTTAATCTGCTTGCCGTTGTTGCACTAGCTGCTAAGGCATCAACCATAGTTTTATCTCCAGGTTTAGCGTTTCCTCGTTGATAGACAGCTTGCCAACCCTCATTAAGTAGTGTTGATAGTGCGCTTGAATCAAATTCTGTGATTCCAGTAATACTTTTTCCTCCTGCTCTAAATAAAGTACCAAAAATTGCTCCTGAGGCTCCCCCCATACTTGTCATTAATTTTGTGCCAATTTGAATAAAAAAGTCACCTATATTTGTTGGTTGAAATCTTTCATCTTGTAGTAACACAATGATAGCTGCAAACCCTCGCTTCATACCGATGCCGTGGTCACCGTCCCCCACAATTTGATCTAAAGATGTTAATGTTGGTTCACTTTCAATCATTTTTTCGGCTGTGAATAACATCATTTTGCGAACTTGTGATAAATTCATTTTAATTTCTCCATCCTAGTGTTTTGCAAGGTAAATCATAAAGATATTGTAGTTCTTCATCTAACTTCATCAAGGTGATTGAAAAGCCTGACATTTCAAGCGATGTACAAAAATGACCAACAACGACATCGTGGCTGATTATGCCTCGAGTATCAAGTTCAATACCTACTTTACGCGTTATGATGAGTAGTTCCGTGTTACTAAGTGTTCCTAAATTATTAATCAACACACACACTCGGTCATTCTTTTTAAAAGGTAAATCATCACAAAGGCGATTTATCATATCCTTGACAACCTCATCTGATGATGTCATTTCTTGTCGACGTAATCCTGTTTCACCATGAATACCGATGCCAATTTCAATTTCGTTATCTTTTAACTCAAAATTAAATTTATTCGACTGAGGTAATGCACATCCATCTAGGGCTACACCTATAGTTCGAACGTTGTTATTGGCTTTTGATACTACTTGATAAAGATTATCAAGATCGTATTTTTCAAATTGTGCCGCAGCGCCTGCAATTTTGTATAAAAACATAATACCCGCAACACCACGGCGATCTGAAATTTTTGATAATGGAGCTGAAGCAATATCATCCGTAGCACGAATTGTTTTAGTAGTAATATTGTTTTCAGCTAATATTTCGGCTGAAATATCAAAATTCATTCCATCCCCAGAGTAGTTGCCATATAAAAATAGTACACCTTTCCCTTTTTCTATAGTTTTAGTTACTTCAATAATTTGATCTGGTGATGGTGATGTGAATACTTCACCGAGTGCACAGCCATCAATACCTCCTTTACCAATAAATCCAGCAAAGGTTGGTTCATGACCACTACCACCTCCTGAAACAATAACAACTTGATCGCTTGCAATATGGCTGCCATAAACGGCACAATGTTCTGGAATTGCAGTTAATTTTCCCTGATAGGCATAAATCAACCCCTGCATAACTTCTTGTCTTACATTATTTGGATCATTGAGTAGTTTTTTTGGTTTACGCATTCATTATTCCCTCTTAAGTAATCGTAGTTAACAATGTTTATTGTAGGAAAAAGTAATAATTCAAACGAATACAATTAATGACAAATAATATCCTACTGATTGCTCATCATCGGGATGATATTGTTGATCTTTATAAGAGTTATGAATTTAGTTTTTTTATTTGTGAAAGGTATAATGTTATCTAATATTTATAGATAAATTGTTTAAATAAAGAATAATACGGTTATAATTTGTAAAAAAGTTTCAGGAGAGTAGGTGTTTTAGTATAAACACTATTATAAATTATCAATGAATAAAGAATCTTATTTTCAACGTTTTAGTGGTATAGCTAGGCTTTATGGTGAGTCGGCTTTACAGAGTTTTTCACAAGCACATATTTGTGTAATAGGTATTGGTGGTGTAGGTTCTTGGGTCGCAGAATCGCTGGCGCGGAGCGGTATTGGTCAAATTACCTTAATTGATATGGATGATGTGTGCATAACCAATACGAATCGTCAAATTCATGCGTTACAATCTAATATAGGTAAATCTAAAACCTCGGTTATGGCTGAGCGAATTGTAGAAATTAATCCTGAATGCATTGTGAATGAAATTGATAATTTCATTAATGCTAATAATGTCAGTGAGTATTTAGGAACAAAAACGTCACCACGTTATGATTATATTATCGATGCTATTGATAGTGTTCGTGATAAAGCAGCAATTCTTGCTTATTGTAAGCGACAAAAGTTAAAAATTATTACCATTGGTGGGGCTGGTGGGCAAAAAGATCCTACACAAATTAAAATTGCCGATTTAGCTAAAACAATTCAAGATCCATTGGCTGCAAAATTACGAGAAAAACTAAAACATGATTATAAATTAAACAAAGATAGTAAAGGTAAATATGCTATTCCTTGTGTATTTTCGACTGAACAACTAACTTATCCTTCCCAAAATGGATTAGTTTGCGTTTCAAAAAGAGATGCTAACGGGCCTAAAAAAATGGATTGTGAATCAGGGTTTGGTGCTATTACTACGGTTACAGCGACCTTTGGTTTTGTTGCTGTAAGCTATGTGTTAAGTAAATTGTCTAAAGTTTAAATATAGACCGAATGAATAAACGTAAATCAAGCCGTTGAAAGGCTTGATTGGGCTTTTTAACATTAAATCACTCTTAATGATTATTATCTAATCTATCTTTAAAGTAGTATTAATTTTCTATCAAAAAAATCTATCCTTAAATTTTTCTTATCAAAATTACCATATAACATTTGTTTTTTGTGCAATATCTTATTGTATAAATTAAAAAACTGATTTACGATAACGTCAATTTCGTTTTGTTATTATGCTTAAGCATTAAATAGTTTCAAGGAAGACGCCAAACGATCCAGATTTATTTTTTAATTTCAAGGAGAAATCTATGGCAGTAACTAACATAAATGAGTTAAATGAGTTAATGGCTCGAGTCAAAAAAGCACAAGAAACATACTCAACTTATACTCAAGAACAAGTCGACAAAATTTTTGTGGCAGCCGCAACAGCCGCAGCTGCAGCACGCATTCCACTAGCTCAACAAGCTGTTGCTGAGTCAGGAATGGGGATTGTCGAAGATAAAGTTATAAAAAACCTTTTTGCCGCTGAGTACATTTTAAATAAATATCGTCATGATAAGACTTGTGGTGTTGTAGCTGAAAATGAACCATTTGGCACAATAACATTGGCTGAACCACTAGGTATTATTTGTGGTATTGTTCCAACAACCAATCCAACTTCCACTGCAATCTTTAAATCTTTAATTAGTCTAAAAACGCGTAACGCGATTGTCTTTTCTCCACATCCTAGAGCTAAAAAATCAACAATTGAAGCTGCTCGTATTGTTTTAAATGCGGCGATTAAAGCTGGAGCTCCAAAAGATATTATTGGTTGGATTGACGAACCCTCTATCGAATTATCAAATGCACTAATGCATCATGATGATGTTGCCGCTATTTTAGCTACAGGCGGTCCAGGCATGGTTAAGGCTGCTTACAGTTCAGGGAAACCAGCACTAGGTGTAGGGGCTGGTAATACGCCTGTTATTATTGATGAAACTGCTGATTTAAAACGTGCTGTTGCTTCTGTATTAATGTCTAAAACATTTGATAACGGTATGATTTGTGCATCAGAACAAGCCATTGTTGTGGTTGATTCGGTTTATGATGAAGTGCGTCGTTTATTAACACAATACGGTGCTTATGTTTTAAATGCTAAAGAAACTAAAGCAGTACAAGGTATTATCTTAAATGACAAAGGTGCCTTGAATGCCAATATTGTTGGTCAACCAGCAACTAAAATTGCCGAAATGGCAGGTATTAAAGTACCAGCAGATGCAAAAGTATTAGTAGGCGAGGTTTCTAAAGTTGATCTATCAGAACCATTTGCTCACGAAAAATTATCTCCAACACTGGCCATGTTTAAAGCTAAAGACTTTAACGAAGCAGTAGAAAAAGCAGAAAAATTGGTCGAAATGGGCGGTATGGGGCATACTTCTGTGCTTTACACAGATCAAGATAGTAACCGTGATCGTGTGACTTATTTTGGCAGTAAAATGAAAACCTGCCGTATTTTAATCAATCAACCGGCTGCTCATGGTGGTATTGGTGATTTATATAATTTTGATTTAGCGCCGTCTTTAACACTAGGATGTGGTTCTTGGGGTGGTAACTCGGTATCTGAAAATGTCGGTCCGAAACACTTAATCAACAAGAAAACAATCGCTAAGAGAGCAGAAAATATGTTATGGCACAAATTACCAAGTTCTATCTATTTTAAACGTGGTTCACTTCCAATTGCTTTAAATGAAGTTATTGAACAAGGCGCAAAACGCGTATTTTTGGTAACGGATAAGTTCTTATTTAATAATGGTTACTCAAAACAAATTACCGACCAATTAGAAGCTCAAGGTGTTATTTGTGAAACTTTCTTTGATGTAGAAGCTGATCCAACGCTAAGTGTGGTTCATAAAGGTACGGATTCAATGCGATCATTCCAACCAGATACTATCATTGCCTTAGGTGGTGGTTCTCCAATGGATGCCGCGAAAATCATGTGGGTTTTATATGAACATCCTGAAACAAAATTCGAAGAATTAGCATTACGCTTTATGGATATTCGTAAACGTGCTTGTCATTTCCCTAATATGGGACAAAAAGCAAAACTTATTTGTGTAACAACAACGTCAGGTACAGGTTCTGAAGTAACGCCATTTGCTGTTGTAACTGATGATGCAACAGGACAAAAATACCCATTAGCTGACTATGCGATTACACCACACATGGCGATTGTTGATGCTAACTTAGTTATGAATATGCCACGCTCACTTTGTGCGGCTGGTGGTTATGATGCAGTAACACATGCTTTAGAAGCTTATGTGTCGGTGATGGCAAGTGAGTTTTCCGATGGACAAGCATTACAAGCATTAAGTCTATTAAAAACCTACTTACCGACAAGTTATAAAGAAGGGGCTAAAAACCCTGTAGCACGCGAAAAAGTGCATAGTGCTGCAACATTAGCGGGTGTATCATTTGCTCAAGCGTTCTTAGGTGTTTGTCACTCAATGGCTCATAAAATTGGTGCGGCATTCCATATTCCTCATGGTGTTGCTAATGCAATGTTGATTAGTAATGTTGTGCGTTTTAACGCAACTGACAAACCAACTAAACAAGGTACATTTAGCCAATATGGTTACCCTAAAGCGGTTGCTCGTTATGCTGAAATTGCGGATCACTTAGGTTTAACAGCAGCTACGGATAAAGATGAGAAGAAAGTTGAAAAGCTAATCGATTGGTTAGATCAGCTTAGAAAAGATCTTGATATTCCTTTCTCAATTAAAGAGTTTGGTATTGATGAAAAAACTTTCTTAGCACAAGTTGATCAACTTGCAATTGATGCATTTGATGATCAATGTACTGGTGCAAATCCACGTTATCCGTTAATTGCTGAGCTAAAACAAATTTTGCTTGATACTTACTATGGACGTGCATATAAGGATAATGGCAATATTAGTGAAGATGTTGCTATTCATACAGAAGCAAAAGGAGTAGCTACAACAACTAAGAAAAAAGCAACCAAAAAGAAATAATATAAATTAATTATTATTGATTAAATAAAATCCTGAAATAGTCTATATTTCAGGATTTTTTTATGTTTTTGATTTTTTTTTAATCAAACAAAATAAAATTTGTTTTTTTTTGCTTGCAAGGATAAAAGTTCTAGTTCATAATGCGCAGCACTTAGGCCGGCTTAGCTCAGTAGGTAGAGCAACTGACTTGTAATCAGTAGGTCACCAGTTCGATTCCGGTAGCCGGCACCATTTTCCTAAGTAAACAGTTTATAAAGATTCGGGGTGGGGTTCCCGAGCGGCCAAAGGGAGCAGACTGTAAATCTGCCGTGTCACACTTCGAAGGTTCGAATCCTTCCCCCACCACCATCATCTAATATTAGCAATAGCTAATTGAAGCATTTAGGTAGCCGAGTTTGAACATGCGGGCATCGTATAATGGCTATTACCTCAGCCTTCCAAGCTGATGATGCGGGTTCGATTCCCGCTGCCCGCTCCAATTGCTGATATAGCTCAGTTGGTAGAGCGCACCCTTGGTAAGGGTGAGGTCGGCAGTTCAAATCTGCCTATCAGCACCATTCTTGTTAATTTCCTAAACTTCTAAAAATATCGAATTTGACTGCTTTATAGCTTGTCACTCGATAGCTTTATCTGTTATCATTCAGAGCTAATTTAAAATTAGTATTATATTAAATATGATACTTGGTTAATGTGGTGATTCACCACCGATTTGTATTACATTTGAGGGACGATAAATGTCTAAAGAAAAATTTGAACGTACAAAACCCCACGTTAACGTTGGTACAATCGGCCACGTTGACCATGGTAAAACAACTTTAA
>NZ_WTEW01000098.1:0-473 GCF_009795865.1 Gilliamella sp. Pas-s27 | reverse complement strand
AAAAACGAATACAAGCTTTAGAGAAACAAGTTAAACAGCTGCAAAGTGATAATCAGTTATTAAAAAAAGCTTCAGCCTTCTTCGCAATGGAAATGACAAGCGGCAACAAATAGCGTTAATGTTGAAGAAGGCAGGAAATAAACTATCTCAAATCTGCCGATGTTTATTAGTGTCGCCCAGTACTTTTTATTATCGAACTAAACATCGTGCATTTAAATTGATTAATACTAGGCTTGAAATAGCCATGAAATCAATTCATAACGAAATGGATGGCATATATGGAAAAAGAAGAATGCTCGTTGAACTGATTAAAAAAGGGTTTAAGCTTGGTTTAGATAAGGTCAGACGCTTAATGAAGAAATTAGGTCTCGTTGCAAAAAGACCGAAACAACATGTCTATCCTAGCGGTGGTAAATCGTCGACACTTGCACCAAACCATTTAAATCGACAATTTAATCCTGCGACAATTAATC
>NZ_WTEW01000097.1:0-477 GCF_009795865.1 Gilliamella sp. Pas-s27 | reverse complement strand
AAGGAATATATACAACACAATTACATTTAAGTAATAATAAAAAACTACGTTATGCTAATGATGATTATTGTGAATTTTCAAGACGATTAACAGGGATGAATCCTTTTCTTCGTATCGTCATGATAATTATTGCTTTCCTAATAATTTTATTATCAATTTTTGGCTTTTATATGGTAACACGTGATATTGTTGTTGGCGAAGAATATAGTCTCATGTTTTTACCTTTTAATTTTGTTGCAATATTGATAATTCAGCTCTTTCTTCAGATGTTTTTGAATATTTGTTTTGCTCCTGAAGATTGTCCCATTCGTTTAAATAGAAAAACAGGTAAGGTTTATATTTATGACCATTTCCTATTATATTTTGGAGCATGGTCGACCTTTATTCGCTCGCCCTTTAGAGCTAAAGAGATAACGGTTAAAGAGTTTAATTGGGCAGATATTCAAGGGTGTATGACCTCAGTATCAGTTCCTCTTG
>NZ_WTEW01000096.1:0-529 GCF_009795865.1 Gilliamella sp. Pas-s27 | reverse complement strand
TAATGGTCACATCATGATTGCTTTTATAATCAAAGTTCCCCTTTTTTTTGACTTTAAATTCAGCGGGTAAATCAATTAAATAGGTCCCAATACAGCGTGTTGCGCTATTTTTTAATAACTCATTTACTTGTTGCTGTTGTGTTGATGATAATTTAGTCATACGAATGTCCTTATGAAATACCTGACAACGGGTTAATACGGTTAGCGCAAATAGACCAACAATAAAACAGTAATATTTATTCGTTTTCAAAAGAACTTTCCCTTATTCTAATGCTATTAGTGATTTCTTGCCAAAACACCATTAGTTGATCTTTGCTATACGCCTGTCTAGGATCTAAAGGAGATTTGTAGTACATTTCTAAACGTAATTGTGGTGTTTTATAGGTTGGGTCGGTCATATGAATCCCCAACGAAAATACATATCCCCAATCATCGGAACCGAAACCTTTTTCATTATGGAAAAATTGCCCTTTTGCTATCCACTCTTCTAGCAATAACCCATTACTCTCACGCGTCCCTTTATAGAGAG
>NZ_WTEW01000095.1:0-548 GCF_009795865.1 Gilliamella sp. Pas-s27 | reverse complement strand
TGAAGAAAGTAGAAAGGTGATTTATACTAGCCCCTTCGCACCACCACAGTTTGGAGATTGCTATGTATTATAATCACCTTTCTAGAAAGGAAAGATACCCGGTTTTCGTATTATTACAAGCCGGAAAGAATAAAAAAGAGATAGCGCAGCTACTCAATAGACATCCTTCGACAATAAGTCGTGAGATAAAAAGAAACTCAAAACCTAATCAAGCCTATCAAGCACATGAGGCGGTAACACTCGCTAGGAAAAGGCGAAAAAACAGCGGTAATGGTAAGGCAATAGAGTCTTCGGTATGGCGTCAAGTTAAAAAATACCTCATGCTTTATTACAGCCCAGAGCAGATTGCCACACGTTTAAACAAAGTCAGTATCCAATCAATCTATAACTACCTTTATCAAAATAAAGCACGCTATGAACAATTCAAACCTTATCTAAGGCGAAAAGGCAAAGCTTATCGGCATTGCAAGGCGCCGAACATTAAAGAAGGAGACCGTCGATATAAACGGTCAATTAAACAACTTCCAAGTTATGTAGAAAGCCGGAAA
>NZ_WTEW01000094.1:0-564 GCF_009795865.1 Gilliamella sp. Pas-s27 | reverse complement strand
AGGTAACCGTAGGGGAACCTGCGGTTGGATCACCTCCTTACGAAGTGCTCGTAAGTGTTCACACAGATTGTTTGTTTAGAAGAAAGAGTCACTTTATTGGGTCTGTAGCTCAGGTGGTTAGAGCGCACCCCTGATAAGGGTGAGGTCGGTGGTTCAAGTCCACTCAGACCCACCAATTCGACGGAATTGAGCATTTGAGTTTGAGTCGTTGAAGAAGTGAACACAATGGGGCTATAGCTCAGCTGGGAGAGCGCCTGCCTTGCACGCAGGAGGCCAGCGGTTCGATCCCGCTTAGCTCCACCATTAAAGAAGTCTCTTTTTAATTAAGTTATGTTTGTATTTGCTTATTAGTTGATGATGAGTAAATAGAAAGATAAAGCTCTTTAACAATTAGGAACAAGCTGAAAAAAACGAGTTCTCGTTTTTGCGGAAGGAGGCGATATGAAGATATCTGCGACTGGAAGTAAGAAAGAGAAGAGAGCGTAATTTAGACCAAGACAACTGTGAGTTGTAAGGTTAAGAAATTAAGCGTACACGGTGGATGCCTAGGCAATCAGAGGCGAA
>NZ_WTEW01000093.1:0-597 GCF_009795865.1 Gilliamella sp. Pas-s27 | reverse complement strand
GACGATGCCAAAAGTTTTATGGATGTTGAACCACGTCGTAAAGTTACCTCAAGACAAATTGAAGGATTAGACAAAGCCTCGAAAGTCGGTTCAAAAGAGGATCTAGCCCAAATTGAGCAAGAGTACCAACTGAGTGATACTGTCTATCCTGTTTATTAATAAAGGGAATAATAATAAAAAATAATCAAATAAGGAACAAAAATATGCCATCACGCTATCAACCACAACTATCAGGCTGGAAAAGAGACCTAAGTAAAACCAGTGGAGCAGGCATTATCAGTGAAGCAAACTACATAGCTTGTGCTAATGATAATTATCTCGAAATTTATCGTTATAGAAAAATTGGTGCGAAAAGTGTTACGTTTTTTTTAATGTTATATTTTAATTTAGTTCTTTTTATGTTGTTTTTTCATTTTTGGCTAGGAATCGAATTTTTATGGTGGATGTCTTTGGTCTCATTTTTAATGCTCACTGTGCTTAGCACTATTTGTTATCACTCTCTATTCAATTTTCTTTTTGCTTATTTTTCTCCTTTTAGCAATCCGATTCGCTTTAATCGTAAAACAGGTAAAGTGTATCTTTACGAAGCAGTGGCAA
>NZ_WTEW01000092.1:0-624 GCF_009795865.1 Gilliamella sp. Pas-s27 | reverse complement strand
CGCATGAACATGTCAAAAAAAATTGGCAACTAGAAAAAGCGCAACGCATTAAACCCTCACTGTGGTGGCAACAAGTGGCACAAGCACAAGCGCAAGCTCAAACAACCAGCACAGAACAAAGCGATGCGAATGCTAATACCCCGAAACTATCCAATCTATCAACTGACGGCAAGGCGTGGTTTATTCACCCGGTGGCGATGGTGGATTATTTCCAAGAAAAAACAAAACTCTGGCATGAGCCGTTAGATAACCCGCAACGGACTCATTTTAATTCGTCTGGTGATGAAAGGAAATTTAATGGCGCTTTTGGTTTTGTAAGAAATGGAGGGGCAAAATCACATGCAGGCTTAGATATCTTTGCGGATATCAATACGCCGTGTTATGCCTGTTTAGATGGGAAAATAGAGTGCTACATTCCGGAAGTTAAAAATAATAAAGGTGAAGGTATTGACTACGGTAATGTACTCGTTATTAAAGTTAAAGGTGATGATTTAAGAAAATCAAGAAATGAGACAAGTCTTGAGTTTGGTAAAAATGGTGAAATTGAACAAGCCAAGGATTTTAATATTAATGCTGACTATTTTTATTTACGCTATTGTCATTTAAGTACTAAACGTACTGATT
>NZ_WTEW01000091.1:0-701 GCF_009795865.1 Gilliamella sp. Pas-s27 | reverse complement strand
AAATAGCAATGAATCCAATATATAACCGCTCTGCGACAAACAATAAACAAAAAAATAAATTAGGCTATAAAATCAACCCCGCATTGTTTGTTAATTTACAAGCTATAAATGAAAAAGAACAGAGAAAAGTAAAAGATCGAAGATCAATAGAAAAAGCAGCGAAAGAAAAGGCTAAAAGAGAAGCAAAAGCCAAACAACAACGCATAAATAAAAAATAAGGAATAACAAAATGAAGTATATAAAGTGTATTTTACTCACGATATTATTAACCCCCGCCATTAGTCATGCCATATTTCGTATTTATACCGGTACTATTGGGCAAGATAATGCAGAATTTTATTTTGATGATGAAACTGCTGTTTATCTTGATGGTAAAGAGCATGAAGTTAAACGTTTAAGTTTCATCAGGGAACATAATGATATGTTTTATTTTAAAGTTTATTATGCAAATTCTTTCGAAAAAATATTAGATAAAATAGTTATTGAGAATTTTGATAGAGGCATATTTAATCATGATGCAGACGCCTATCAATATCTAGCAGGGCATTCTCTTAACGGCGATAAGATAAATTTACATGAAATATTTGAATATAAAAAATACGATGAACATTCATTGCGTGAAGCAGAATTTAACAATATAGATTATTTACAACAACATAGTACTAAGGATTTTTATTTTAAAGTAATAGTATCTAAAAAGA
>NZ_WTEW01000090.1:0-734 GCF_009795865.1 Gilliamella sp. Pas-s27 | reverse complement strand
CTATCGTGTATACACTGGAAATATAGGTGATAAAAAAGTAGAAATTTATATGTATGCTACCTCAGATGATGATTTTCACATTATTACGTTGATAATGAAACACACGAAATTACATACTTAGGATCACCTAAAAGAATAGATGATGACTATTATTTTAAAGATAATAAAGAGTCGTTGATTATTAAAAACTTTGATTTTAGCGAAAATCAAACAAAATCCAAGAACGATTTTTTAATAGGATCTTTAAATGAATTTGGTGATTTTAAGTTGAAAAAGATTTTTGAATATAATTTAGCATGGCCATGGGATGACAAAGATAAAATAAAAGAAAAAGATGCTGAGAGAATATTTAATGACACCAAATTTCAAAATATTGAATTTTTACAAATGAATTCAACCAAAGAATTCTATTTTAAAGTTTTAATATCTAAAGAGAGGAAAAGAGGAATTACGATTACAGGAATTAAAGTATATAGTAAAAAGAACGGCGAACTAGTACAGGCAATTAATAATATGAAAGGTTATGGTTTATTTACTTTTAATGCGATTCAAATAGGTGATTTTGATTTTGATGGCAATGAAAATGATTTTTTACTTGCCAATGTCGAAACACATGCCGCTAATGTTCTACAAACATATTACATTTATGTGTAATGGTCTTTACTTAATCTGACATTCAAGTTATTTTATAACACAAATAAGGAGAGTCAGAAATGAATCAAACAGCCAAAATC
>NZ_WTEW01000008.1:8154-93366 GCF_009795865.1 Gilliamella sp. Pas-s27 | reverse complement strand
GTTCTTTAACCGGAATACCCGCTTCAGCTTCTTTTAAAATAGCGACGATTTGATGTTCAGTCATTTTTTTCATAATTAAATCCCCCTTTTCTTTTATCATAGAGAATTTTCTACTTTTTTGCTGTACTATTTTAGGGGATAGTTACAGCTTGCTTTGCTATTTCGATATTTTTGGCAGGGCTAAGTAATTCTAATTTATTATTGGTGATACGATATGACATTATGAACTCTTTGAAATATAACTAATTAGTAGCTTGTTCTTTATTTTACAAGCATTATTTATTCAATAATGCTTGTATTTTCTAATCATTAACTTTGGTAAGTTTGGTTTCGTAAAGCTTCTATACGTTTTTCTAATGGTGGATGAGACATAAACAATTCAGAAAATTTTGCTTTTTTCGCACCATTAATACAGAATGCTAAAATTGAAGTATCTTCAATTGGTTCATGGCTAGTTTTTAGTTTTTCTAACGCAGCAATCATCTTTGTGCTGCCTACTAATTTAGCCGAACCAGCATCGGCGTGAAATTCTCGATAACGAGAAAACCACATGGCTATTAAACTAGCTAAAATACCAAATACTGTTTCAAACACCATGACTATCACGAAATACGCTAGTTGTGATAAACCACGATTACGGTCATCTAATGCTTGAGCTACAATAGAGGCTAAAATTCGTGAAATAAAAATAACAAAAGTATTAAGTACACCTTGTAATAAAGTCATTGTGACCATATCACCATTAGCTATATGACTCATTTCATGACCAATTACTGCTTCAGCCTCATCTTGGGTCATAGTATTTAATAAGCCAGAACTAACGGCAACAAGTGAGCTATTTTTAGTTGCACCTGTAGCAAAAGCATTAACATCGTGGGCGTGATAGATAGCTACATCTGGTATTTTTATATTAAGTTCTGTTGATAAGCGACGGACAATGTCAAGCAACCACTGTTCTTGACTATTACTCGGTTGAGTAATGATCTCTCCCCCTACTGACCGCAAAGCCATTCGCTTAGATAACAGAAGAGATATGAAAGAACCTCCAAAACCAAATATTGCTGCAAAAATAAGTAAACCTAGAGTACTATATGAATCAACGCCTAAGATACTTAGAATGATTCCAAATACAAACATAACAGCTAAGTTAGTTAGAATAAATAACCCTGCTCGCATCATAGTAAAGTGTCCTTTTTTCTTAGTTTTAATGATATTAATTATAACTCAATTTATTTTCAAAATAATTTTTTTGCATTGCCATTAAGGAAAAATATAATTATTTTACTTAAAAACCAAACTAATGTTTTATGATTTACATGTAAAAAACCTAGATTCGGACTGATATCAAGATTTTACATGGTCTAACGAAAAGTGATACTATCTGCCAAAATGATCAGTATACCAAAATTTAAAATAAATTATTCATTAATCTATTATAACTAAAATTTATGGCTTATACTAATTTTAGCAATTCAGTATGATAGAAATCTATGCTGATAAGTTTCTGAAAATCTTAACTGCCATTTACTACTTTTTAATAAAGTTGCGACATAAGAAAAGTTAAGATAATCTATTGATTTTATTGGTGCCAGTGGTCGGACTCGAACCGACACGCTTTTAAGGGCGGCGGATTTTGAATCCGCTGCGTCTACCAATTTCGCCACACTGGCATTTTGAAGTGTAAATAAGTAAACGTTGGCATTATACTAAGCTTTGTAATATCTGCAACAGATATTATCTACAAAGCAACTTATCTGCCTAAAAAAACGTCTAAATCTTCCTTTTCCAAGCAGGTAATTTTTTTAAAATAACATAAGCAGTCTGTTTCGCCACAGAGCTATCAATATTGTGGTCTTTAGCATAGTGTAATGCAACCTCATGCCATTTTTCCTCAAATGTTTTCATTGATCCATCTTTATTGGAACAATGCTTACAGTAGTTTTTTGACATATCCAGCAATGGATAATCACCAATACTGGTCATTGGCATGCCACAAGCAATGCACATTTTCATATTTTATCAATTCCAGTTAAATTAAAAAGTTAGCAAACTTATGCTATACTTATTTAAGTGAAATCCTACTCTGAGTTAGATAATATTACAATACACAGTTTAAAAATAGATAATTAGATTTTAAAAATTAAGCTCAATTTGTGATGGGATAGAATTTAATTTTTGGCGTTGCTGCTGTAATAATAGATAATGACGCTTTAATGCTCGTTGTTTGCATAAGCGTAAAACTTCTTTCTTTTGGCTATCATTAAAGGTCAACCAATTGAATCTTTCTTGTCTAGAACGATAACACGCAACGCAATAGCCTTGCTTATCTGTTTCACAAATGCGCTTACAAGGGCTTGGAATGTCAAAAAATTCAATCTGATCCAATTTATTACTTATCCAGCTAAGAAGACTGTCAATTTATTAATGTTCTTTTAACCCTAAGCCTTTACTCAGCACTTTAAAGCAGTCATCACAATCATGTGTAGCTGCGTTGAGTAATGTTTGGGTAGGTGCATGAATTAATTTATTGGTTAAACGATGCGAAAATTCAGAAAGCACTTCATCAATATTAGCACCTTGCTTGATCGCATTTAAAGCCTTTATTTGCAACTCACGTTTAACAGTTTCTGCATTACTACGATACTGCTTAACATAAGCAACAGCATGTCTAGCTTTAAGCCAATCAATAAAATTTTCTGCATGTTCTTGAATGATATACTGTGCCTCTTTGGCAGCAATAGCCCGTTGTTCTAGATTATTTTTAACCGTTTTTTGTAAATCATCGATAGTATAAAGATGCACATTATCAAGGTTACTAATTTCCCCCTCTACATCACGGGGAACTGCTAAATCAATAAACAACATTTTACGATTATTTCTAGCCCATAAGGTACGTTCAACCATTCCTTTACCAATGATAGGTAAAGGGCTTGCGGTTGAACTAATCACAATATCAACATCTTTTAACCGGTTAGCAATATCTGGTAATGAGATGATTTCTGCATCAATATTAGAGGCAAGTTTTAATGCCTTTTCACGGGTGCGATTAGCTATAAAAACTTTATTAAATCCATGGGGCTTTAAGTAACGAGAAATAAGCTCTATCGTTTCCCCTGCCCCAACAAGCATAATATTTAAACATGACACATCAACAAAAAGACGACGAGCAACTAAACAAGCCGCATAAGCAACCGATGCTGTATTGGCCCCAATATTAGTTTCACTGCGAACAATTTTAGCAACATGAAATATGGTCTGAAATAATTTTTCTAATTTAACTGATAAGCAATTTTGCTTTTGTGCAAAACAATATGCTTGCTTAACCTGCCCTAAGATCTGCGGTTCACCAATGACCATGGAGTCTAAACCACTAGCAACCGACATCAAATGCTCAACAGCTTGTCGACCATCATACCAATAAAGTGAATTTTGATAATGCTCAAGATCAATATGATGAAATTGCGCTAACCAACGCTCAACCGATTGTTTTAATTTAAGATAATCAGTTTGATGTTCATAACTAAGATAAATTTCTGTTCGGTTACAGGTAGACAAAATAACACACCCTTCAACTAAAGGATGTTGGTATAAGCTATATAGTGCCTTATCGACAATCTCAGTATGAAAAGCTAGCTTTTCCCTTAAAGCGATTGGTGCTGTTTTATGATTAACACCAAATATTGTAATTGACATTGCATTACTTCTTTTTTGAAGGTTATATTAGATATAATTATTTTATTAAGCGTGCTCTAACTTATATTATACATAAAAAAGAATAAAGATTAATTTGCATAGTTACTTTTTCTTATTCAAATAATTATCGGTTATAATGCACTTATCACTGACAACAAACATTAACAACTAAAGAGTTATTTCATGTCTAATATCAAATATACTTTTGTTATCATTTTATCTTTATTTATTGTAGCTTGCCAAGCAACTAAATCGCAAAATTCCACTTCAGTTGAGCAACAATGGCAAGCTCACCAACAAAATCTACAACAAATAAATGCATTCCAAGTAAACGGCAGTATTGCTCATATGAGCGATAAGTCCCGTAATTATGGCCGATTTTTAATTATCCAACAGTCAACAGATAATTACGAAGTCAAATTAACTACACCTGTTGGTACCAATATTTTAACCTTAAAAGCTGAGCCTAATTATGCACAACTTATTGATAAAAACGGTGGAAGTTATCAAGATGTCAACGTTGAAAATCTAATGAGAAAAATCTCTAACGTAAATATACCATTAAATTCTTTACATAATTGGTTAAAAGGATTTTCAAACAATATTAATGCTGACAAATTAGATAATTCAGGGCGATTAATATCAACCACCTTTATGCAAGGTAATAATAAATGGACATTAAAAATTCCAAGTTATAAAACTTATACCTATAAAAATAAAAAAATTGATTTACCTGCAATTATTGAACTTACCCATGATGATGAAATTGTCCGCTTAAAAATTAGTGACTGGGTTCTACGATAACGGATTATATTTATGAAACAATGGTTATCACCTGCTAAATTAAATCTATTTTTATATATTACAGGTCGTCGTGCTGATAATTATCATAATTTACAAACGCTATTTCAATTTGTAGATTATTATGACATCTTGACGTTTACGGTCCGTCAAGATGATAAAATAAAGTTATTAACACCATTTGCCAGCATTCCTGACGATAAGAATTTAATTATGATCGCTGCGGAACGACTAAAGTCTTATGCTAACAAAAAAAATATTGGTGTAGATATTACAATTAATAAAACAATTCCAATGGGTGGCGGACTTGGTGGAGCTTCTTCCAATGCTGCAACAGTATTAGTCGCACTAAACCAGTTATGGCAACTTAACTTATCAACTGACGAATTAATCAAAATTGGACGTACAATTGGTGCTGATGTACCTATTTTTATTCATGGGCATACAGCTTTTGCTGAAGGCATTGGTGATCAATTCCAAAGCGTCGACATTCCTGAACACTGGTATTTAGTCGCCTACCCCAATATTGAAATATCCACAGTTAAGATATTTAATGATCCTGAACTCACCCGTAATACACCAGCCCAAAACATCACTGATTTACTTTCTCTGCCGTTTAACAAATTTAAAAATGATTGTGAGAATGTTGTTCGAAAACGCTACCCTAAAGTAAACAATATAATTACTTATCTTTCACAATATGGCACTACTCGATTAACAGGAACTGGTGCATGTGTTTTTACCCAATGTGAATCAAAGCAACAAGCATTAGCTATTCAAGGCAAACTTAATGCAGCACTATCAGTTAATAGTTTTGTCGCAAAATCGTTAAACAATTCGCCTTTATACACAAATTAAACAAAAAACTTAACCAACACATCATTAAATGGTTAAGTTTTTTATTCTAAAGTCTTCCTTTATGACAAATTTTCAATATAAAAAATAGTTGTCGTTTTTTCGGTTGCAGCCGCTACTATATTATTTAATATGCATACTAATTATTAGATGTAATAAAATTAAGGCTTAAAAAAATTATGATTATTAGTAATGCGGACAAAATAAGAGAATATTATCAAGCTTTACTCACAAAAGATCAAAACTATGTGGGAATCTTCTATGCAGGGGTTAAAACGACATCTGTATTTTGTATTGCAACTTGCAGAGCACGAAAACCAAAATTTGAAAATGTTGAATTTTTTAGTACATTTAAAGCTGCACTTGATGCAGGATATCGACCTTGCAAAATTTGCAAACCAACTGAAAATGCTAATGAAACCCCCATTGACGTTGCTAAAGCAATAACATTAATTACAGAAAATCCTAAAACAAAAGTATCTGATACCATATTAAAAAAACATCAAATAAGCCCTGAAATGGTCAGACGCTGGTTCAAAAAACATTACGGAATCACCTTCCAAACTTATCAAAGGATGTACCGAATTAATCAAGCCTTTCAAGAGCTTAAAGTCGAAAAAAAGGTTATTAATACCGCTTATAATACGGGATATGAATCTTTAAGTGGTTTTGGATATACTTATAAAAAAATCATCAAAAACACACCATTAGAAAGTATTGATCAAGACATTATTTTAATTAATCGCTTAACAACGCCATTAGGTCCCATGTTTGTATGCTCTACCAATCAAGGTATTTGCTTATTAGAATTTGTAGATAGAAGGATGCTAGAAACTGAATTCGAACAACTACAAAAACAGCTAAAAATGAAAATTATTTTTGGTGATAATAACCATATAAAACAAATAAAAAAAGAAATTGATGAATATTTCCAAGGGAAAAGACAACATTTTAATGTCAAATTGCATACACCAGGAACAGACTTCCAAAAAACCGTTTGGGATTGTTTAAAACAAATTCCTTATGGAAAACTAACCACCTATAAACAACAAGCAGAAAAAATCAATACCCCACAAGCTATACGTGCCGTTGCAAATGCAAATGGGTTTAATCGAGTTGCGATTATTGTACCTTGTCACCGAGTCATTGGCTCAAATGGTGAGTTAATGGGATATGGAGGAGGATTAGAACGAAAACGTTGGCTAATTGAACACGAAAAAAAATATTCAGATAAAAACTAAAAGCATTCACTCTCAGAACGAACCTGTATTTGATTATTTGTTTTGGCATTCCCCCAAAAACTCAATACAGAAAGTCCAATAAAGATAAGTAATTTAATAAATTTTATGTTATTTCCTTTTTTATATGAAATTTATTCAATTATCTGCTTTTTACAAAATAAACTGTCTGAATATTGTATTTATTTGTAAAAAAATGTAAAAAACCAAGTCAAGGATTTTAATTTATGCCGATATTGCTTTTTGTTTATTGCCATGCCAAATGGCGAGAGTATATAATAAAAAATTGTCCATTCTTATAGAAATGATATAGAGAACATTTAATATGACTCAATTACAAGAAAAACTTGCACTTATTAAAAATAGTATTATCACCATACCAGATTACCCTAAAAAAGGGATTCTATTTCGTGATATTACTAGCCTGCTTGAAGATCCTGTTGCATTTCGTACTTCGGTTGAGCTATTAATCGATCACTATAAAGATAAAAAAATAGATAAAGTGGTTGGCACCGAAGCGCGTGGGTTTATCTTCGCCGCTCCAATTGCATTAGCATTAAATATTGGTTTTGTACCAGTAAGAAAACCCAATAAGTTACCGCGTCACGTATTTAAAGAAGAATATCAACTAGAATATGGCACAGACACGCTCGAAATTCACTCAGATGCTATCAAAGCTGGTGAACGCGTATTAATCATCGATGACTTATTGGCAACTGGCGGTACAGTTGCGGCAACAGCAAAATTGATCCAAAAAGCAGGCGGCATTGCCCAAGATGCCGCCTTTGTAATTAATTTACCCACTTTAGAGGGAAAAACTAAACTCACTAATATGGGCATTAATTGTTTTACATTAGTCGATTTTGAAGGTGAATAACCCACCCATTTAAAAATATCTTTTTAAGGGTAATTAATATTACCCTTTTTTGTGTATTCCCTATCACTTCTATACCAACACACAATTATCAATTAGTAACCTACTCGCGATATCCGCAACAATTCAAAATCGACAATAATTCAGAGCTAAACACCACAACAACAAAATTGCATAAAAAATCAAATTTAAGCTTGATTTAGTTTTTTTAGTGAATTATTATTCAAAAATACAGCATAATTATAAAACAAAGGTGGGTTAAAAATGAAAAAGTTTAGTCATATTATTGCAAGAACACCAGCTAAATCACTAATTAATGGTTTAACATCGGCTAATTTAGGCAAACCAAATTATCAAAAAGCCTTAGATCAGCACAATAATTATATTCGAGCATTACAACAGTGCGATGTCGATATCACCATATTACCTGCTGACGAACGCTTTCCTGATTCCGTATTTGTTGAAGATACCGTTCTTTGTACACCACATTGTGCCATTATAACAAGACCAGGAGCTGAAAGCCGCAGGGAAGAAACTGAAATCATCGCTGATACCATTGAAAGATTTTATCCAAATAAAATAGAAAGAATTACCGCACCTGGAACTGTTGAAGCGGGGGATATAATGATGGTTGAAAACCACTACTACATAGGTTTATCAGCTCGAACCAACCAAGCTGGTGCTAAACAAATGATTGCTATTTTAGAAAAGTATGGATTAACGGGATCTATCGTAACACTAGAAAAAGTTCTTCACCTAAAAACTGGGCTTGCTTATTTGGAAAATAACAATTTATTAGCCACAGGGGAATTTATAACTAAACCCGAATTTAAGCACCTTAATATTATTGAAATCCCTGAACAAGAAAGTTATGCAGCCAATTGCATTTGGGTAAATGATAGAGTAATTATGCCAGCAGGTTACCCAATAACAAAAGCAAAAATCGAAAAACTAGGTTACCAAGTGATTGAAGTGGATACCTCTGAATATCAAAAAATTGATGGTGGCGTAAGTTGCATGTCATTAAGATTTTAAAATAACCCAATGAAAGCTAACTAATATTTAACTAAAAAATAAGTGAATCGATGAATACACCAATACGAAAAAAGCTAGGCATACTTCCCCTTACTCTATTAGTTGTTGGCAGTATTGTAGGAAGTGGAATTTTTAGTCTGCCACAAAACATGGCCGAAGGTTCAGGTACTGGAGCCATTCTCATTGCATGGGGGATAACCCTATTCGGCATGTTCATGCTAACGCGAATATTTCAGTATTTATCGATTCGATTTTACAAAATCAATGATGGACTATATGGCTATGTCCGTGAAGGTTTTGGTGATTATATCGGCTTTAATGCCGCATGGGGATACTGGATATCGGCGTGGATGTCGTGTACCAGCTACTTAGTGATCTTATTTAGTGCACTGGGATCTTTTGATTGTTTTAATTTTTTTGGTCATGGCACCACTTTACCTGCCATTATTACAGCTATCGTATTTTTATGGATAGTACATTATTTTGTCTTAAAAGGAATATATCGTGCTTTTTTATTAAATTGTCTAGTGACATTAGCAAAAATTGTACCGATTGGTTTATTTATTGTCTGTGTTAGCCTTGCATTTAAAATATCGACGTTTAAAGTGGATTTTTGGGGATCACCGCAGTTAGGATCAATAATACAGCAGGTCGAAAACACCATGCTTTATACCGTTTGGGTCTATTTAGGAATTGAAAGTGCCACCGTTTATGCTGCCAGAGCAAAAAACATGATCAGCATCAGTCGTGCCACCTTCTTTGGTTTTGCCATTACTAGCTTATTACTTGTTTGTGTCTCTGTGTTATCGCTTGGTATTGTACCACAACAAGAACTTGCACAAATGAAAAATCCATCAATGGCCTTAGTGATTGAACACGTAATTGGTAGTTGGGGAGCAACCTTAATTAATATTGGCTTAATTGTATCAGTAAGTGGTGGATTATTATCGTGGCTAATGCTTGCTGCTGAAATGTTATTTTTAAGTGGTCAAGGCAAACAACATACCGTACCAAGCTTTTTTGGGAAACTCAACAAAGCAGGGACACCTGCCAACGCATTATGGCTAACAACAAGCCTAATAACCGTATTAATTATTCTTGCCCATTTTTATCAATCTGGATACAACACCTTAATTCAATTATCAACCTCAATGGTGCTTATCCCCTACTTACTTTCTGCACTTTTTGTTTTTAAATTAGCCATTAAACAAAGCAATGCCTACTTAATCATGATTGGTGCATGCGGATCGCTTTATGGCATATGGCTCATTTATGCAGGGGGGGTATCTTACCTATTACTATCAATGATACTTTATAGTGTAGGACTGCTTTTTTACCTTTATGCCAGAAAGGAACGATCTTTATCGGCCTTTAGTTACTTACACGATAAAGTGTATGCTATTGTCATCATCACCTTGGCACTAATAGCTATCATCTATTTTTACATCTTACCCAATTAAAGCCGATTTAATGATGTTAGACAGTTATTTACGGAATAGATAAAAATCGGCTAATAATTCTCTAAAAGCCTGAGAATAACGCCCATCATCATCACGCATACACAATTGTTGCTGATCGATTTTATTTGGTTTATTGTATGAAAAAACTAATAACGACAACGAAAAATCTTTACCTACACTATACTTAACATTCATCACTCTAAATAAAAATAATCCATTCGACAAACATAATTGCACAAACTGATGTGATAAATGATATGGTAACACCAAACAAAATAAACCCTCAGGATTTAATAAACGCCTGACTGAATCAATAAGCTGTTGATAATTAAGGCTCTCAGTATAACGAGCTAATTGCCTTTGACTATTTCGACAATCGACGGCTGGTTCAAAATAAGGAGGATTAGTCACAATCAAATCATAACCAACCTCATCGATCGGTGAAAATTGCTTAATATCAGTATGAATTGCATTAATCAAAGTCAAGCCTGACTGTACGCTATTTTGTTGACATTGCATCACTGCTTGTGCGTCAATATCAATTGCATCTATTTGACAAGAATAATATTCTAAACGCTGAGCTAACATCAGCCCAATCACACCACAACCACAGCCAATATCTAACACTTTTTTAGGCTCAGATACAATGGGAGCCCACGCCCCTAACAAACAACTATCGGTTGTAACTTTCATTGGACTTTTGTCATGAGCAACAAAAAAACGTTTAAAGGTAAACCCCCCTTTTTTTAAGGGTAATAGATTATTTTGCATGGAGGAACTTTTTAAATAATGGTTTATTAGAAGCAATTGCATCAGCCCAACGGGTCGGTTCTGGTAAACGATAACCACGTAAACAAGCATTAACCCATTTTAAAGCACTATCTTGACTTACTCGATGTCCAATCGAAACAAACAGCGGATTACAATTATCTTTACTACACAGTACCCAACCAACCTGTTCTTTATTATCAAACAAAGGCGTAACATTGCCAGCTTTTTTTGCTAATAATTCAGACTCACCACACAACCTTTTTTTAGCCACACCAATAGTCGGCATATCTAACAACAAGCCTAAATGGCTCGCAATACCTAACCGCCTAGGATGCGCAATACCTTGCCCATCAACTAACAGTAAATCGGGTTTTTGTTTTACCTGCTGCCAAGCGGCAAGTAGCGCAGGATATTCCCGAAAAGACAAATAACCTGGAATATAAGGAAATGTAGTCTCAATTCGAGCTATATGATACTCAACAACCTCGAAGGTTGGATAACGCAAAATGACGATTGCCGCTCGAGTTACCTTGCCATTATCTTCAAAGCCAACATCGGTACCACCAACATAATTTACTGTGGAATTAAAGTCATCATCGCATTTAATCTGCTTGGCCAAAGTCTGTTGTGTTTGCTTTAATTGTTGTAAATTGATAGACATTTTAAATCTGCTGAGTATGATTAATCGCAATAAAACGATTTTACCAGAATTAATATGCCATATACATTAGCAAATCCAACTGAATTAACAGAAGAAGTTAAAAAAAGCCGCTTTATTGTCAAGGCGGCGCCGATCACCTCAGCCGAACAAGCAATGCAATTTATCGATCACGTTAGCGATCCCAATGCAACTCACAACTGCTGGGCATGGAAGATTGGTCAACAATATCGATTTAATGACGATGGCGAACCCACCAGCACAGCAGGTCGCCCTATCCTTTCTGCTATTGAAGGGCAAGATTGCGATCAAGTTGTCGTAGTAGTAATACGTTATTTTGGCGGCATAAAGCTTGGCACTGGTGGCTTAATTCGTGCCTATGGCGGATCGGCCAGCCACTGCTTACAACAAGCAGAACTGATCGAACTTATTGCTCGTATTCCACTGCAATTTCACTGTTATTATAGTGAATGGCCTATTATCGAAAACCGTCTAAAAGAACTTGATGCATTAATTGAAAATCAAGAATTTGATGCCGAAGGCGTAAAAGTAGATATCGCTATAACAAAAGACAAATCACCGCCCCTACAAAAATCCATTAGTGACATTACGCGTGGACGAGTGGTTATTGAGCTATAAAATCAATTTTAAGCTTAAAAAACAAAAATTGTTAAATAAAAACAAATTCTTATTTTAATAACAAAATAAAAAGCTATAATTAAAACATTCCTTATATGCGTAGAGAAATCATAATTAAATATTAACTAATAATTGTAAGGAATTTCCATGAAAAAAATATTAATATTCATTACTGGCTTGTTTTTATTTGGATGTAATGAAAAAACTTACACAGTAGAAGATTTCAAAAATAACAAAGAACTACTAGATGAATACCGTAAAAAATGTGAGAACGGTGAAATCCACGGTGATAGTTTAAATTGCCAAAATTCTCACAAAGCAATGATTAGTCTTAATAGACCAACTAATACAGGAAAATGGACTGACTAATTCAAAGATTAAAAGCGACTTATGTCGCTTTTAAAAACTTCAAATATGAAATAAATAGATGTACTATTTTGAAAAATTTGAGGCAAAATTATCTCTTATTTGAACCATTGATTAATACGAGTTTATATAAACAGCTGATTTTACTTAAAATAATTTTCAAAAAAACTTTAATAAAATCAGTAACTTTCCTGACCGCTTTTTTATCAAAATAGTTCTTTTTTGTTAGTACATAAAATGGGTTGTGTGCCGTGGTTTCGGACGTTTAGGCTTTGGGTGGATAAAATAGCTGTTGTGATCACATCCGATTTAGAAGATTTTTTGCGAAATCCCCTAAAAACCCTCGCAAGGCTGCAGAATGTAGCCTTCGGCTACGCTACTCGTATCATCCTGATACTCCCTCTACGAGGCCATCTTCACTGTGCTCAGCTGTTGCCAAATGTGCCCGTTTCTAAACCGTCTATACGGCGTTAAGGCAAAAATTTATTATCGTTGCGATACGAAAGACTTTCTAAACCGCCTATACGGCGTTAAGGAATATTTAAATGCTGAAACGGCTATTCTAGCATTTCTAAACCGCCTATACGGCGTTAAGGGCTTTGCAAATGTCGTAAAATGCTTTTGCATTTTTCTAAACCGCCTATACGGCGTTAAGACCCTCTTATTTGTTCAAGCATCCACTCGCTTTTTTCTAAACCGCCTATACGGCGTTAAGGTAGAACTCAAGATTTAATAAATCTTGTTATATAAAGATAAACAACAATTTTGCCTTTGAAAACCCTTTTTTTAAGCTGTTTTCTAATATTTTGATTTTATTGAGTTTTAAATTATCGTAAAAAAAAGGGTTTGGAGAGGTTTGTGTTCAAAAAAACGCACAGAAAAAACTTTAATAAAATCAATGCCTTTCCTGACAAATTTTTATACGATTTTTTTAAATTTAGGAAATCAAAAAATAAAATCTATAATTAAATATACCTTTGTTTGGTTGTAATGTGTGATTGTAATTTATGTGTTTTTTACATAAAAAAACAGTCAGAAAAGGTATTGATTTTATTGGATTTTTTAAATAAAAAATCATCATCAACTTTATTTGTTTTTTTAATCAAAATATCCCTTATTGCCTATAACACATAATAAAACTACAATAATCTCCTTTTATCACTTACCACAAAGAAGATGATCACTTATCACGATGCTTTGTTAGACGATTTACCATTTATTGTCGATGTTTATAACTCAACCATTGCTAGCCGCCAAGTCACTGCTGATACACAGCCCGTTTCTGTTGAAAGCAAATTAGATTGGTTTAATCAACATAACCCACAAAACCGTCCTCTTTGGCTAATAAAATATCAAGATAAGCCTTGTGGTTGGATAAGTTTATCTTCATTTTATGGTCGCCCTGCCTATAACAAAACCGTTGAAATTAGCTTATATCTTCATCAAGACTATCGGGGTAAGCAAATTGGGCAGTTTATGATTAACAGTATTGAGCAATTTGCTAAACAAGCTGGTATACAAACTATACTAAGTTATATATTTGGTCATAACACACCTAGTATCAATCTATTTAAAAAGATGCAGTATGAACAATGGGGATTGTTTCCAAATGTTGCGGAGCTTGACAATATTCAGCGCGATTTGGTGATACTAGGTAAACGATTAGATTAACCCCACATTGTCAATACAATTTAACACTAAAAAGGACCTTTTTGATGAGTACGTTAAATGATATCAAGTATTACGCTAGTCAATCTAAAATGACCACGACGTTGGTGGTCATCAATATTTTATGTTTTTTTGCATTTCGGCTAGTTGATAGTCGTGGATTTTCGCCACTAAATGAAAACCGATTTTTGATTGATTGGGGTGCTGATATCGCAGAGTTGACTTTTTCCGGTCAGTATTGGCGGATGTTTACTAATTTATTTATGCATGTCAGTGTGACACATTTAGCAATGAATATGCTCGCTTTATGGAGTACAGGACCGATTTTAGAACAGCGTGTTCCTCGTGTTGCTTTTATTGGTATTTATTTCCTTTCAGGACTAGTAGGGAGCTTATCAAGCGATATTGCTACCATCAATCAAAATGTAATCAGCTGTGGAGCATCCGGGGCAATTTTAGGCATTATTACCGCTTTGCTAGCTTATTGTTTGGTGTTTAAAACCAATATACAAGAAATGCCTGTTAAAGCAATGCTAATTAGTTTAGTGTTAACTGCTGGGATAGGGTTATTACCTTCAATCGATAATATGGCTCATATCGGTGGCGCTTGCGCTGGGTTTGTGCTTGGTGGAGCGGTTTGCTTATGTCTTAAAATGTTCAAATATCCAAGTAAACTAAGTTTACTTATGATTAGCCTTATATTTGCTGTAACAATATTAGGGATCTATACGCAATATATGCACTACGCTTTGCCGAGTAGTTATTACATCTATTATTAGCAATAAAAAGGCGCTGATTATCATCAAACAGCGCCTTTTTTATGCAAAAACACGATTAAAAGCTATTTAAAATCCGTGCAGGTTCAATTTTGCAAGCCCGTTTAGCTGGATAGTAACTAGCAATTAAGCTCAGTAACATGGCAGTAATAAACACAATGACCACATCAAATAGATGAATTTCAGAAGGTAAAAAGTCAATAAAATAGATATTACTATTTAGAATTTTATGCCCTAGTAACGATTCAACTCCGCTCATAATATTTGATAATTGCCAAGACAATACCACGCCTAAAGCAACGCCCATTACGCTACCAATTAACCCTGATATCACACCATACCAAATAAAGATATGTCGAATTAATCGATTGGTTGCACCTAGGGTCTTTAATATGGCGATATCACGTTGTTTGTCTTTAACGGCAATCACTAATGTTGACACAATGTTAAAACATGCCACACCAATTACCACAATCATAGCCAAATACATAATTTGCCTGATCATTTGAATATCACGATACATAAAGCCAAAGGTCTGTTCCCAACTATTAAATGCCAGAGTTTCATCAAGTGCTAATACAGCTTGCCCAATAAGGTTATTAGCTTGATAGACATCGTTCACATTAACCATAATACCTGTAACGCTATCACCCATATTGAGTAGCTTTTGCGCATCCGTTAAGGGGATCAATGCAATATTGTTACTTAAGCTACCGCTTAGCTCTAAAATGCCCACCACTTGTAAACGAACACGTTTAGGCGGTTTGAGTTGATTTGGTCCACTCGATACAGGAATTAATAAAGAAACCCACCCACCTTCGTTTACTGACAAGCTTTTAGCAAGCCCTGCTCCAATAATAACTTGCTGTCTATCGGGCTTAAAGTCTTGCCATTTATTATTCAGAACATAATTAGGCAGTGCACTAACTTGCGCTTCTTGCTTGGGATCAAGCCCTTGCACTTGTACTGCCCCAAGTTTGCTACCGTTTTCAATTAATCCAGTAAAATTAACAAACGGTAAGGCTGATACAATATTGCTGTTACTCTTGAGTTCTTGTTGAATGTGTTGCCAATTATCTAAATTGCCATATTCAGGATATAGTTGCCCATGTGGAACTACAGATAAAACACGATTATGTAGCTCACGCTCAAAGCCGTTCATCGCACTTAATCCAATAATTAAGGCTGCAATACCAATGGCAATACTGAGTGTTGAGATGATCGAAATTAACGATACCATACCACTTTTACGGCGACCTTTACGGAATTTAATAGCGGTAATTAAAGATAAATTCATGCTAATTATCCATTGATTGATTATCTGATGATGTATTCACAGATAGTTGCCCATCTCTCATCACCATTTGTTTATCAAGTTTATTGGCAAGTTCAAGATCATGCGTCACCACCAAAAATGCGGTGCCATGTTCCCGATTTAGTTTAATAAGCAAATCAAAAATTGCGTCAGCGGTTGATTTATCCAAATTGCCAGTTGGCTCATCAGCCATGACCAGTGCTGGGTTGTTAATTAATGCTCGCCCAATTGCCACACGCTGACGCTCACCACCTGATAGTTCAGATGGACGGTGGTTGGCTCGTTTGGCCAAATTAACCGCTTCAAGCATTACCATAGCACGTTTTTTTGCTTCATTAGGCGATACACCACCAATTAATAATGGCATTGCAACGTTTTCTAAGGCGGTGAAATCAGGTAATAAATGATGGAACTGATAAACAAAGCCGATTTCTTGATTACGTAGCTGTGCCTTTTCGACTTCGGATAGTTGGTTAAGTTGTTTAGACTTAAACATAATTTCGCCCGAAGTGGGTTTATCAAGTCCTCCTAATAGATGTAATAACGTGCTTTTACCTGAGCCTGAACTACCAATAATGGCAAGTAATGACTTAGAGTAAATATCAAATGTGACATTTTTTAGTACTTCGGTGACCATTTTTCCTTCGTTATAAGTTTTATAAAGGTTCTTGGCACTAAGCAATATTTGTTTATTCATAACGTAAAGCCTCGGCTGGTTGGATATTGGCTGCACGATATGCAGGATAAATAGTTGAAATTAGCGATAACATAAGCAATCCAATAATAATAAAAATAATTTGTGTTGGTTCAACCAATGATGGTAATTGAATGCCTGCAAACGATAAACCAAGCACTTGCATAATTTCGTTTAGATAACAAGCAATTAATAGACCAATTGTACTACCTAATAACGTGCCAATTACCCCTGAGCTTGCTCCTTGAATAATAAAAATCAGCATAATTTTAAAGCGAGACAAGCCTTGCGTCTTCAAAATCGCAACTTCGCCTTGCTTTTCCATAACAAGTAAACTTAGCGAGGTGATAATGTTAAAAGCGGCAACAATAACAATCAGACTAATCAATAAGCCCATAACATTTTTTTCCATTTTAATAGCTTGGAACAGTTCACCACGTTTAGCTCGCCAATCATTAAAAACTAATCCGTCTGATAATTGAGTATTCGTTACCGTAGCGATATCAAGTGGTTTATCTAAAAACAAACGCCAACTGGTTATCATATTGGCAGGATAACGTAATAGATTTCTAGCATCGGACTGATTAACATAAATGAGCGCTTGATTAATATCATGATTAACTGAAAATAGTCCAACAATATTAAACAAACGTTGTGAAGGAATACGACCAACTGGTGTAATTTGACTAGCATCAGTCACCATTAAGCGGATTTTGTCACCAACTGTTACGCCTAATTGATTAGCTAATGTTTGCCCAATAATGACATTGTACTGCCCTGCTTGCAAATCTAAAACAGAACCGCTATAGATGTAATCATTGATTGGATCATTATCTTCTGGATTAATACCCATTAAGGTACTTACCGTGATACTTTGTTCACTTTGCAAAACCACATCACCAGTAACTAAAGGACTAATATGATTAACGCCTTGAATATGGCTAAATTGCTCACCAGTAACAACGTTAGGATCAATACGACCCTGTGAACTTGTGATCTGTGCCTGAGGTAAAAACTTCAAGATACTGCCTTGCATCTGGTCTTCAAGCCCATTCATGACTGATAAAACTACAATCAGACCAATAGAACCAAGCATAATACCAATCATCGACAACCATGACACAAAGCGACCAAAGCCATCCGTTTTTTGCCCATACACATAGCGCAAACCAATAAAAAAGACTAATGGACGAAATATTTTTGACATAAACGTATAGATTACCTGAAACTTTTTTGACAAAGTTTTGCTAGTTAAATACAAGATGCTTATCATACAGGATTAAACAGTTATAGAAAACAACCATGTAGTTACGTTATAATCTGGAGATAATTTTTCAGCAAAATCGACGAATTCACATGCCTAAAACACAACATATCTCAACATTAATGCCTAAAAAACCAGGTGAAATTAAGCAAATTGGGCAACTTATTGGTTCTTCGTTATCACAATTTTGTGCCCAAGCAATAGACGCACACGATGGTTTAGTGGTGATTATTACTGATGATATGCAACAAACTGCCCGTATACATGGGGAACTCAAACAATTTTCACCATTTCCTGCTATCTTTTTTCCTGATTGGGAAACATTACCTTATGATAGTTTTTCACCACATCAAGATATTGTATCAGAACGCTTATCCTGCCTTTATCACCTTGGACATTTAACGAAAGGTGCATTGATTTTACCAATAAATACACTAATGCAAAAAGTTTGCCCACAAAGCTACCTAGGCGGACATGTATTTATGATGAAAAAAGGGCTACAAATTAGTCGTGAACACTTGCGTTTACAGCTTGAAAATGCCGGCTATCGTTCAGTTAGCCAAGTTATGGAGCATGGCGAATATGCCACTCGTGGCGAGCTGTTTGATATCTATCCAATGGGCAGTGATAGACCTTATCGTATCGATTTTTTTGACAATGAAATAGACAGCATACGTACCTTTGATGTTGAAAGCCAACGAACCCTTAACGAAATAGCAGAAATCCAACTATTACCCGCACACGAATTTCCATTTGATAAAACATCAATCGAACTGTTTCGTAGTCAGTGGCGAGAAAAGTTTGAAGTAAGATTAGATCCCGAAAGCATCTATCAACAAGTAAGTAAAAATATTTTGCCAACTGGCATTGAATATTGGCAAGCCCTCTTTTTTAACGAGCCACTAACGTCACTATTTTCTTATTTTTTAGCCAATACCTTAATCATTAACACCATTAATATTGAACAAAATGCTAACAAATATTGGCAAGATATTACACAACGTTATGAAAACCGCAAAGTCGACCCAATGCGCCCATTACTTGAGCCAGCAATTATTTGGTCTAAAATTGATGAGATTTTTGCCAATTTCAAACACTACCCAAGAATAGTTGTATCAAATACGACAATAGCTGAATCAAATAGAAATATTAATTTACCTTATTGTGCATTGCCTGAAATCGCCATTCAAATCCAACAAAAAGATCCTTATTTGCAATTTCAAAAATTTATTGCTGATTTTTCGGGGAAAATTATTTTTTCAGTTGAATCAGAAGGACGCAAAGAGGCTTTACAAGAAATTCTTGGGCGAATTCGTATTCACCCAACATCTATTCACCAACTTGATGAACAAACAAAGGTGGATAACCGTTTTTGTTTAATGATTGGTACCAGTGAGCAAGGCTTTATTGATCAGCAACAAAATTACGCTTTTATTACTGAAAACGAACTATTAGGTCGGCGTATTATTCGTCGTAAAAAAGAAAATAAACAAGCAATTAATACTGACTCACTCATTCGTAGTTTGGCTGAGCTAACACCGGGTAAACCCGTTGTGCATTTAGAACACGGTGTGGGTCGCTATGCAGGACTAACAACGTTAGAAACAGGTGGCATTACAGCGGAATACCTAATTTTACTTTACGCTAATGATACTAAGCTTTATGTGCCTGTTTCGTCACTAAATTTAATCAGTCGTTATTCTGGCGGTGATGAAGAAAACGCACCACTCAACAAATTAGGCACTGATGCTTGGAGTAAAGCACGACAAAAAGCCGCCGAAAAAGTGCGTGATGTCGCAGCAGAATTACTTGATATTTACGCAGAACGTGAAAGCAAACCCGGCTTTGAATTTAAACAAGACCGTGAACAGTATGAACTATTTTGCCAAGGATTTCCTTACCAAGAAACTGACGACCAACAAAATGCCATTGGTGCTGTCATTGGCGATATGTGTTCGCCTTATGCCATGGACAGATTAGTATGTGGCGATGTTGGCTTTGGTAAAACGGAAGTAGCGATTCGTGCTGCTTTTTTAGCCGTTATTAATCATAAACAAACCGCCGTTTTAGTACCAACTACCCTACTTGCCGAGCAACACTATGAAAGTTTCTGCGATCGCTTTGCTAACTGGCCAATACGCATTGAAAGCTTATCGCGATTTAAAACGGCCAAACAACAAAAAGCTATTATTGAAGCCCTTAGCGAAGGGAAAGTCGATATCGTGATAGGTACGCACAAATTATTACAAGAAGAGATTAAATGGAAAGATCTTGGTCTGTTAATTGTGGACGAAGAACACCGATTTGGCGTTCGTCAAAAAGAACGCATCAAAGCAATGCGAGCCAATATTGATATTCTAACACTTACTGCAACACCAATTCCTCGAACCCTAAACATGGCGATGAGTGGTATGCGTGATCTTTCAATTATAGCTACACCACCAGCTCGCCGTTTAGCGGTGAAAACATTTGTTAGAGAGTACGACGATTTAGTTATTCGTGAAGCCATTTTGCGCGAAATCTTACGCGGAGGGCAAATTTATTATTTACATAATGATGTATCAGATATCGAAAAAGTCAGTGAAACTTTGGCTGAATTAGTCCCTGAAGCACGTATTACCATCGCACATGGACAGATGCACGAACGTGATTTAGAACGAGTTATGAATGACTTCCACCATCAACGTTTTAACTTACTGGTTTGTACAACCATTGTCGAAACAGGTATAGATATCCCTAATGCGAATACCATCATTATTGATCGTGCCGATAAATTTGGTTTAGCTCAGCTACACCAATTACGAGGACGAGTTGGTCGCTCATACCATCAAGCTTATGCTTATCTATTAACGCCACATCCCAAATTACTCAGCAAAGATGCCAAAAGACGCCTTGATGCAATAGCCTCGCTCGAGGATTTAGGCGCTGGATTTGCCTTAGCAACACATGATCTTGAAATTCGTGGTGCAGGTGAACTGCTTGGCAGTGATCAAAGTGGTCAAATCGAAACCATTGGCTTTAACCTTTATATAGAACTGCTTGATGACGCTGTTAAATCGCTAAAAGAGGGAAAAGAACCGACACTCGAATCATTACTTAATAGTCAACACACCGAAGTAGAATTACGATTACCAACATTAATTCCCGATGACTTTATTCCTGATGTTAACACACGACTATCGCTTTATAAACGGATTGCTGGCGTTGATAACCTTGATGAGCTCACCGACATTCAAGTTGAAATGCGTGATCGCTTTGGGCAATTACCCGATGCTGTGCTATTTTTATTAGAAACGACCAAAATCCGCTATCATGCATGCCAACTCGGGATTACTAAAATCGAATTTGGCGAAAAAGGTGGTTATATTGAATTTGGCAGTAATAATAAAGTATCCGTTGATTATTTGATTGAAATAATCCAAAAAGAGCCAAAAAATTATCGCTTAGAAAGCTCAAATCGATTAAAATTACAAAAATCAGAATTACAACGAAATGAACGTATTGAATATATTAAAAATTTGTTGTCCAATTTTGCAGAAAATCAAGAATGATAATTTAAAATACAAGTAAGAGAACAAGAATGAAAAAAACAACATTAGCTATAGGAATCGTAGCCATATTAGGAATTGCATATGTTGGAACAGCATGGCACACTGGTAACATAATTGAAAGCAATATTGACAACCAATTAGCGCTAATCACCAACAAAGCTAGCCAAGTTGAAGAAAATTTAACGTTTTCTATTACCAAAAGTCATTATGAAAAGGGTATCTTCTCAACTAAATTACACCTAACTGTAACCGTGTCAGAAAACAATTCGTTTTATGGCGAAGACGCCACCCCAACAACGCTATTTGATGACGATGTCACCATCCACCATGGTCCGTTTCCTATTGCAGCACTTGCAGAAGGAACATTTACTCCGCAAATGGCTTGGTTAGAATACGAAATGAGCGAACAAGTCAGCCCACAACTGTGGAAATTAGCCGGTAATCAGCCATTTATTACTGGGCATGTTGGTATGAGTTATGGCGAATATCTCACTGTTAAGTTGAAAAACAAAGCCATCGAGATCGGGCAAAACGAAGTCCCAATTCTCAATGGTACATTGTTTCTTGGCAAAGGTAGTTACACCTTTGGCGGGTATACGAGTGGTAAGGACATTAGCTCTAAAATAGATATCGATAAGTTCTCATTTAACCATTTCCAATTATTTAGAGCAGATCCTACTTTGGTGGTGGTCAACAAGTTCGTTATGAATCAAAATGTCGATTTAAATAGCGACACAAATACAGTCGAGGGGGCGTTTTCTAGTCATATTGATTCAATTACCTATGGTCAACACGATTTGGGAACCTTTTCATTAGATTTTGATTTCCAAGGATTTGATGAACAACTATTTAGCTATCAAATAGGTATGAATTACCCTGATTCTGACTTAGATGATACCGGCAAAAAACATAATATCAGATTTTCATTAAATAAATTCAATTGGAAAACACCTGCTGGCAATATTAATACTAGCTTTATGTTTGATGTTGATAGTGAAAAGAACACATATTCTAATGAAGATTACGATAAAATAAACGCATTTAGCTTAAAGCTAGAAGCACCATTTGACGTGTTAGCTACCTTATCAGCACAAATCTCCAACCCTAATATTGATGACATAACTTCACAAATTGCCGACGCAAAGGAAAATATACAATTAACGTCGAGATCTATAGCCGAGAGCTATCCATTTTTGACTTTAAATAAGGGTAAGATTGAAGGCATTTATTCTGATGTTAGTTTAACTAAGGATAGCGACGAAGTTAAGGTAAATAATACAACCGTATCAAAAGAAGAGTTTTTTGATGACCTATAAATAACCAATTTATTGTTAAAACTAATTCCACCTGTATGACTGGTGGAATTTAGCTTTTATTGCTACTTTTCATCATTATTTCCCAAAAAGCAAACTGATGAACATCAAGAACGATAATTTTAAATGTAATAAATAACCAAGAGAACAAGAATGAAAAAAACAACAATCGCTATAGGAATCGTTGCCGTATTAGGAATCGCTTACGTTGGTACGGCATGGCACACTGGTAACATAATTGAAAACAATATTGACAACCAATTAGCTCAAATCACAAACAAGGTTAACCAAATTCAAAACAATTTTATCTTTACAGTTGAAAAAAGTAATTACGACAAAGGTATATTGTCAACTAAAGTTCATTTAAAAGTTACAGCGTCACAAGAAGATACTTCTGAACAAATAAATACATCCAAAACCCTATTTGATGATGATATCACTATCCATCACGGTCCTTTTCCTGTTGCAGCTCTTGCCAAAGGAACATTTGCGCCACAAATGGCTTGGTTAGAGTATGAAATGACCGAACAAACCAGCCCAAAACTTTGGAAATTAGCAGAAAATCGACCATTTATTACTGGACATATGGGAATAAGTTATGGTCAATATATCACTGCCAAACTGGCAAGCAAAGCAATCGAAGTAGTGGATAAGGATATTGATATTGGTAAAGGTTATTTTACTTTTAGTAGCTATATTGATGGTACTGATATGAAGGCTAAATTACAATTAGACAAATTACCTCTTCTATCAGACGACATTATTAATGCTACATTTAGTGATTTAACTCTGTCATTAAAACCGCTTAACACTTCAGAAGAAGTAGATTATGAATTAAATATTGGTAATATCAGTACTAGCAAATACTCATCAACAGATTTTAATATTGATAACATCAAATCAACAGGTCACTTTAACTACAAAACTCAAAATGGCGATTTGCAAGGCAGTATCGATAAAATGACATTCGCATCTCCATCATCATATTCTCCAAATATCAAACCACTCATTTTTAATAACATTACTATGAATCAAAAAAATATCTTAAATGAGGCAACGAATATCATCGATAGTTCATGTCTTGCTAATATTGATTCAGTAATTTACGGTCAACAAAATTTAGGTAATATTGCGATCGATTTCAACTTTCAAAGTTTAAATAAATATTGGTTCAGTAACACATTTGATATGAAACATACAGATTTAACCGATACTAATCCAAAACAGAATGTCAAATTTTCACTTAATAAATTAAATTGGCACACAGCTGCAGGCGATATTAATATTAGCCTACTGTTAGATCTATTTGATATAAATAATTTGTCTCTTATTCAAGACAATTCCGAAAAAATTAACGCGTTAAAATTCAAGCTTGAAGCACCATTTGACGTCTTATCACGTATATCAGCACAAATAGAAAACCCTAACGATAACGATGTAACACAACAACAAATAACAAAAAATAATCAATCGATACAATTCGCAGCTGCAATGCTGACATATCAAATGCCATTTATAGTTTTAAGTAATGGAGAAACCGACGGCTTTTATTCAGATATTAGCCTAACTAAAGATAGTGATGATGTTGAAGTCAATGGTAAAACAATGTCAAAAGAGGAATTTTTAAATAATTTATAGCTGAACAATCAATTAACCTAACTAATTAGTCCGCCAGCCTTTACTGGCGGATATTCGTCAACGCAACTAAAAAAACAAATTGATAAAAATTCACATATTTTCCTTCAATAAAATAACTTAAAATAATCAAAAATTATCGCCTATAAGAAGCAAATCAATTAAAATTGTTAAAAATGCCCCAATAAAAGAGAGAAAACAATGAAAAAAGGTATAATTGCTATAGGTCTTATTGCAATATTAGGATACGTTGGTTCATCTTGGTATACAGGGAATATAATCAAACACAACATTGACAAAAAAATAGAACAAATTACACAAAAAATTGACAATGACCAAGATCTATTCAATGTAATAATTGAATATAGCGATTATCAACAATCGATTTTTTCAACAAAATTACACCTTACCGTAAAACTAGCATCAAAAAACTTGTTGATTGACGATACAAAAATGGTTTTTAATGATAACATCACCATTCACCATGGTCCATTTCCAATTACTGCTCTTGCAGAGGGAAAATTCGCCCCACAAATGGCATGGGTGGAATATGCAATGAGCGAAACACTATCGCCAGAACTTTGGCAACTAGCGGGTAATCAGCCATTTATTACCGCCAATATCGGCATAAACTATCGAGAAGATCTCACCATAAAATTAACTAATAAAGCGCTCAATCTTGTTGATTCAGATTCCGATGAAAATACTGAAATTTGGCGGTTTATTGGTGGTTCGTTAGAGGTCTCTGATGGTGATATTAATATTGAATTCAATAAGGATCTTTCTCAATTATATGCCCACGTGAATATCGATAAATTTATTTATAAAAACGATAAAGACGTCTCAAAACCGCAAGTCACCCTACAGAAATTTAATTTATCAGCCTACCCAAATTCAGACAAAACAGGAATACATTACAATCTCAACGCCGATAAAATGGCATTCGGCACTCACAATCACTATACCGAACCGCATATTACTTTTGATAATCTGAAATACCAAGGCGATATTTTTCATAAAACTGGTGCTATAATTCCGAATGAACACACTGAAATAGGCAAAATCACATTTGTAATTAATGCCTCTTCGGAATCCCTTTCAGATGATCAAAAGCTCATCATTAACAATTTAACGGTCGATCAAGAAAATACTTTCACTCCAACAAACAATACCGTTGATGGTTTATTAAAAGCCAATGCAGAATCATTATTACTCGGTTTGCCAAATTTGGGAAGCGCTAGTTTAGATATTAGTTACAAAAATATTCCTGTCTCGATACTATCTAATCATTTTGATCACACCGACTTTGATGATAAACAAACATCATTAAATCCCCAAATTTCACTAAATAAATTAAATTTAAAAACACCTGTAGGCGAAGTGAATGCCAACGCTTTTGTCACCCTATCAGGAATACGATCAAGACTAGAACGTTTTATGGTTGATATTGACAATATTGATAGTCTTAAACTAAACGTTGATGCACCTTTTAACGTATTGGCTTATACCGTAGCTCAACTAAAAAACCCAAAGAAAGAAGCACTAACACCTGACCAAATCGAAAAAGAGAGCTTATCAATAAAATCAATAACAAAAGATGAATTTAGCAAAATGCCTCTATTTACTTTTGAAAAAAATAACACTGAAGGAATCTATTCTGAGGTGGATTATGCTAAAGATAAACAAGAGGTCAAATTAAATGGCCAAACGTTGCAAAAGTCCGATTTTTTACAAAAAATCCTTAAAAATAATTAATACAAATTAAATAAAACAGACTATGAATACACAACAACCAAACTTATCAAACGAAAACCAATTCAAACGCACCATGAAAACGCGGCATCTTATTATGCTATCACTTGGTGGTGTTATTGGTACAGGTCTCTTTTTTAACACTGGCTATATTATTGCAACCGCAGGAGCCATTGGCACAATTATCGCCTATTTAATTGGCGCCTTAGTGGTCTACTTAGTCATGTTATGCCTTGGTGAACTGGCTGTCGCCATGCCTGAAACGGGAGCATTTCACACTTATGCCTCTCGATTTATCGGTCCAGCAACAGGCTACACGGTTGCGTGGTTGTATTGGTTAACTTGGACTGTCGCTCTCGGCTCAAGCATTACTGCAGCAGGCTTTTGTATGAAACATTGGTTTCCAAATACACCTATTTGGCTATGGTGTTCTATTTTTTGCGCAGTCATTTTTGCACTAAACATCATTACAGCACAGTTTTTTGCTGAAAGTGAGTTTTGGTTTTCGATCATTAAAGTGATCACCATTATCATCTTTATTATTGCTGGTGCGGCAGCTATTTTTGGCTTTATCCCCATGAAAAATAACATCCCTGCACCCTTTTTACACAATATCACCGATAATGGTTGGTTCCCTAATGGCATCACCCCGATTATTATGACGATGGTATCGGTCAATTTTGCCTTTTCAGGGACTGAACTTATAGGTATTGCCGCAGGTGAAACAAAAGAGCCAGAAAAGACAATCCCATTAGCCATTAAAACCACAATTTTACGGCTTATCATCTTTTTTATTGGCACCGTTTTTGTCTTAGCAGCATTATTGCCAATGGATCAAGCTGGCGTTATCGAAAGTCCTTTTGTGACCGTTTTTGAAAATATCGGTCTACCTTATGCGGCTGATTTTCTTAATTTTGTGATTTTAACCGCCATTTTATCGGCTGCAAATTCGGGACTTTATGCTTCTGGACGCATGTTGTGGTCGCTTTCTAATCAAGGAACATTACCTAAAAGCTTTAGCAAACTCACTAAAAAAGGTATCCCCGCATTTGCTATTCTGGTTAGTATGTTAGGAGGCTTATTAGCATTATTAACAAGTATTATTGCACCTGATACCGTCTTTGTTGCCTTAACCGCAATTTCAGGTTTTGCCGTGGTAGCCGTTTGGTTGAGTATTTGCGCCTCACACTACTTTTTTAGAAAACAGCTATCGGCAACGGAACTCAGTGCCTTAAAATATAAGGCACCGTTTTACCCGCTTGTGCCTATTTTAGGATTTATTTTGTGCTTAATTGCCTGCATTGGTTTAGCATTTGATCCTGAACAACGCATTGCACTCTATTGTGGTATTCCATTTGTAGTATTGTGTTTTATTGCACACCATTTTACCCAATCTAATCCAAAGCAGGCGGCACCAAATGATCAATAACAATCCTATTAATGAATTACTAAAGCAGAAAAAGCATATCATAATTGACGGTGCACTTGCGAGCGAGTTACAACGCCGTGGGTGCGATCTTAACGACAGTTTGTGGTCAGCAAAAGTATTAATAGAACAACCCGAACTGATTCGCCAAGTTCATTATGACTATTTTAGTGCTGGCGCAGATTGCGCCATTACCGCCAGTTATCAGGCCACACCATTAGGATTTGCTAAAAAGGGGATCACACTAGATCAATCCATCAAACTCATAAAAACCAGTGTCGAGCTTGCCAAGCAAGCGAAATGGCAATACCTTGATGAAACAAAACAAAATAAAACACTACTAATTGCTGGTTCAGTTGGTCCTTATGGTGCTTATCTTGCAAATGGTTCAGAATATACGGGGGATTATCAACTTTCTGAATCAGAATTTATTGATTTTCACTATGACCGCATCAAAGCATTGGTTGAAGCAAAAGTCGATCTACTCGCTTGCGAAACACTCCCCTCTTTTGCTGAAATCAAAGCTCTCACAAAGCTTCTTGAAAAATTTTCAACTATAACGAGCTGGTTTTCGTTAACATTAAAAGATGCCAATCATCTTAGCGACGGCACCCCACTATCTTTGGTTATCGAATATCTTAATCACTGCCAACAAGTGGTTAGTGTTGGTATTAACTGCATTGCCTTAGAAAGTGTTACCGCTGCGTTAGAATCGTTACAAAAACTCACGCAAAAACCACTGATTGTCTACCCCAATTCTGGAGAACAATACGATCCAAGCACCAAACAATGGCATAAAAATCATCATCACGATTGTACCTTTGCCAATCAATTACCTATCTGGACAAAACTAGGGGCTACGTTGATTGGTGGGTGCTGTCAAACAACACCAAACGACATTAACGAAATTGCAAGATTATTAAAAGATAGCTGAATCACTTAACATTTGGGCGTAGCAACCTATGATAATCAAATCATATTAATTAAAATCGTCCAAAACCTTACAATAAAAGATAACAAAAAAACAGTCAGGAAAGGTATTGATTTTATTGAAGTTTTTATTCTGTGGTTTTTATGTTAAATTGAAGATAATCAAAGAGATAGAAAGAGGGTTTCCCCTCTTTTTTATACTCCTGCTCTATAATTAGGTGGTTCTTTGGTAATAAGAACATCGTGAACGTGGCTTTCTTTCATACCTGCCCCCGTAATACGATAGAATTTAGAATTGGTTCTTAATTCATCAATCGTTGCACAACCTGTTAATCCCATACAAGATCTTAATCCTCCCATTTGTTGGTGGATAATCTCTTTTAATTGTCCTTTATAGGCAATACGCCCTTCTATACCTTCTGGCACGAGTTTATCTGCAGCGTTATCGGTTTGGAAATAGCGATCAGAAGATCCTTTAGCCATAGCACCAAGCGATCCCATTCCTCGGTATGATTTATAGGCTCGGCCTTGGAATAATTCAATTTCGCCAGGAGCTTCTTCAGTACCAGCAAACATAGAACCAACCATGACACAAGATGCACCTGCAGCAATCGCTTTAGCAATATCGCCAGAAAAACGAATTCCGCCATCAGCAATAACAGGAATGTTGTGTTTTTGCGCCACTTCAACTGCGTCCATAATAGCACTAATTTGTGGTACACCAACACCAGTAACAATACGAGTTGTACAAATAGAGCCAGGTCCAATTCCAACTTTAACAGCGCTAACACCAGCATCAATTAGGGCTTTAGCCCCTTCAGCTGTAGCTACATTACCACCAATAATCTGGAGATCTGGATAGGTGTTTCTTGCTTGTCGAATACGTTCAAGCACACCTTCTGAATGTCCGTGTGACGAGTCAATTAATAATACGTCAACACCAGCTTCAACTAATGCGGCAATGCGTTCTTCATTACCTGCTGCAGCACCAACAGCAGCGCCTACACGCAAACGACCTTTTTCATCTTTGCAGGCATTCGGTTTTTGTTCTGCTTTGTTATAGTCTTTGACAGTGATCATTCCTTTTAGATGGAATAGTGAATCAACAACAAGAACCTTCTCAACACGGTATTCGTGCATTTTTTGTAGTACAATTTCGCGTTGTTCACCTTCATTAACGGTAACCAAACGCTCTTTGGGTGTCATAACAGCAGTAACAGGTAAAGATAAGTCAGTGGCAAAACGTACATCACGAGCGGTAATAATACCAACAAGTTCTTGGCTTTCGGTCACAACAGGAAATCCAGCAAAACCATACTCTTTAGCCAATTCAATAACCTGCTCTATAGTAGCAGTTGGTAAAACAGATACGGGATCTTGTACAATGCCACTTTCGTGTTTTTTAACACGTCTTACGTGATTGGCTTGACTTTCAATTGACATATTTTTGTGTATAAAACCTATTCCACCTTCTTGCGCTAATGCAATAGCAAGATCTGATTCGGTGACAGTATCCATTGCTGCTGACAACATTGGAATATTGAGCTTTATAGTTTGAGTTAATTGAGTAGAGATATCAGCTGTATTAGGTAAGACCGTTGAGTGAGCTGGGACTAATAGCACGTCATCAAACGTGAGCGCTTCTTTAATTATGCGAGACATGACAATATTCACCATTGAGTTGAATTGTTGATAAAATATTGCTGGAGCATTCTATCTGCTTTTAATAAAAAAGACTAGCAAAATTTTATTTTTTATTCAAATAGAAAGCAAATAGACTAAAATAAATTAAAAATATAAATACATATAAAAAACCTCACCAGTTCCATAAAACCGATGAGGTAAAAAAACAAACAATTAATGCTTAATTAAATGAACATATTAATCAGTAAACACCCAACTAATCCACAAACAGAAATTATTGTTTCTAATAATGACCATGATTTCATTGTTTCAGTAATACTTAAATTGAAATACTCTTTAAACAACCAGAATCCTGGATCATTAACGTGTGAAAACACAACACTACCAGCGCCTGTAGCAATAACCATCAATTCTGGACTTACACCTGTTGATGCTATTAAAGGGAAAACAATGCCACCTGCAGTCAATGCCGCAACCGTTGCAGAACCAAGCGCAAGTCGAAGTAATGCGGCAATTAACCAAGCCATGACAATCGGGGAAACATTCGATGCATGCATCATTTGTTCAATGTAAATTTTTACACCACTATCAACAAGTACCTGTTTAAATGCACCACCACCGCCAATAATCAATAACATCATGGCAATAATTTTAATTGAATCAACCAAAGTCCCATTAACTTCAGCCATAGAGCGCCCGCGTAAAATACCAAAGGTAAATACCGCAACTAATACTGAAATTAAAGTAGCTATAACAGGATCACCCAGAAATTCGACATAAGGTAACACTGCATGTCCTTTATCTAAAGTCATATCGCAAACTGCACGAATAGACATTAAAATAACTGGAATTAAAGCAGTAAAAACACTTACAGCAAAACTTGGCATTTGATCATCAGTGAATTTTTTAGAATTATATAAACCTTCTTCAATTGGATGATTAATTGCACGAATAAATGGTAATCCCGCTAATACCGGTCCGGCTAAAATGACTGTTGGGATGGCGATGATAGTACCATAAAGTAAAGTTCTTCCCATATCGGCTTTAAAAATTTCAGCAATCGCAGTCGGTCCGGGATGCGGAGGTAAAAAGCCATGCGTAACAGACAATGCAGCAGCCATTGGGATACCAACATATAAAGGAGATATTCGTAATGTTGCAGCAATGGTTAGCACTAATGGTAATAATAAAACAAAACCAACTTCATAAAAAAGTGCAAAACCAACAATAAATCCAGTAAGCGTCACTGCCCACTGGATCTTTTTGTCACCAAATGTTTCAATAAGCGTTGTTGCGATACGTTGAGCACCACCACAATCAGCTAGTAATTTTCCTAGCATTGCACCAAAGCCCATAATTAAGGCTAAACTACCAAGCGTACCTCCTACTCCATTTTTAATTGATTTTACGACATCCATAATTGGCATCCCTTCCATTACACCAACACTAAGTGCAACTAGAATTAGTGCAATAAATCCATTAATTCGGAGTGGTAACATCAAAATAAGTAGCAGAGCTACACCTATAGCAATTATGATTAACGGCATAAATAGTTCCTCTAAAATAAAAATCCGTGTTATCGGTAACATGTAAAATTATAGAGGAATTTTAAAAAAATACTGAATAAAATATCGAAATTGAGAATTAGATCACATTTTTAAACTAAACTCTATTTTTTGCCATTACTATATAATTTATATCGACATTTGAACTTAGCTTGAATTGATTTTTAAATAAATGATATTCCATACCAACAATACCTTCCACATCTAATTTTGCTTGTTCAATGAGTGTCATTAATTCTGATGGACGAATAAAACGGTTAAAGTCGTGCGTACCTTTAGGCACTAAGCGAGCAATATATTCAGCCCCATAAATTAATAATAATTTGGCTTTATGATTGCGATTAATGGTCGATAAAAATAGTTTTCCATCAGGTTTAAGTAATGTTGCGCAAGCTTGTATGATTGAAAACGGATCTGGTACATGTTCTAATAATTCCATACAGGTAATCACATCATAATGCGCTGGGTATTCCTGTGCATGTTCTTCAACTGTTTGTTTCTGATAATTAATCGTAAGACCATTTTGCTCAGCATGCATTTTAGCAACCGCAAGCGACTCTTCAGCAAGATCAATAGCGGTAACATTTGCCCCCAATTTAGCTAGGCTCTCAGACAATATCCCGCCACCACACCCCACGTCTAAAACGATTTGGTTAGTTAATGAACCGCATTTTTGTTGTATATAATCCACTCGCAATGGATTGATTATATGTAGTGGTTTGCATTTGCCATTTGGATTCCACCAATCGGCGGCAAGTTGTGAAAATTTATCAATTTCGTTTTGGTCAATGTTTTGCGACATGGTTATTCTTTTATATCATTAAAAATCTAAGTTTAACTATATGCTATGTGATTACTTTTATCAATCAATAGTCAAATATTGTCTATTTTTTTGAGTATAGATGACTCATTAAGTTAATGAATTCTTGTTTATGAATTTATTTCGTGGCATGATTAAAAGTTCACTTATAAAAGACGCACTTTTTTCACAATGCTGAATTAAACTAATTAAAGGAAAATATTAATGAGTACGGGTACTATGAAAAAAAGCCACTCTCAATGGAGCTCACGCATGGGGTTTATGCTAGCTGCGGCGGGTTCTGCTGTGGGATTGGGTAACATTTGGAAATTCCCTTATATGGCAGGACAAATGGGTGGTTCTGCATTTGTACTAACCTATTTGCTATTTATGTTTGTTATTGGGTTACCAATTTTAGTTTTAGAATGGTTAATTGGTCGTCGTGGACAAAAAAATCCAATTCACACGATGGAAGACGTTGCCGCTTCAGAAGGTCATTCCAAGTCATGGCGTTGGGTCGGTATCATTGGTGTTGTTGGTTCATTTTTAATTTTATCGTTTTATAGTGTTATTGGTGGATGGGCGACTGATTACATTGTTTTAGCTGCACAAGGTTCTTTTGAAGGTGCAAATGGTGACATTACAGGGAAAATTTTCGAAAGCTTTCTCGGTAATGTAAACCACTTATTAACTTGGCATACTGTATTTATGGCCGTTACTGCATTTATTGTTGCAATGGGGGTTGGTGCTGGTTTAGAACGTGCCTGTAAGATTATGATGCCTGGGCTGGGAATTTTATTATTAGTATTAGTTGGTTATGCTGCCTATGTGAGTGGCCCCTCTTTTACTGCAGCCTTTAAATTTTTATTTACACCAGACTTTTCGGCCATTAATGGTACTGCTATGTTAGCAGCCTTAGGACATGCATTCTTTAGTCTATCTTTAGGTATGGGGATTATGATGGCATATGGGTCATACCTTGGAAAAGATGTCAATTTGCTATCTACAGCTTGTACAGTCGTAATTTTAGACGTCATTGTAGCAATGTTATCAGGCATGGCTATATTCCCACTCGTCTTTGCTAATGGTTTACAACCTGGTGAAGGTCCCGGTCTTATTTTTGTTACTTTACCTATTGCATTTGGTAATATGGCTGGTGGTACTATTTTAGGTGTATTATTCTTTATTTTCTTAACTTTTGCGGCATTAACCTCTTCTATCTCATTACTTGAACCAACCGTTGAATTATTGGAAGAAAAAACACCACTAGGAAGAAAATCAGCTACAATAGCAAGTAGCCTTGTTATTTGGGCTTTAGGCATAGCTTGTTTATTAGCATTTAATGAATGGGCTGAAGTAAAACTATTTGGTAAAAATCTTTTTGATTTACTTGATTACCTGACCAGTAAAATCATGTTACCACTTACAGGATTAGGTACTGTGGTATTTGGTGCTTGGATGATGAATCAAAAACGTATCCGTGAAGAATTAAATTTAAATGATTTTTGGTTTACTGTTTGGACGGTATTAACTCGTTATATTGTTCCTGTTGCGGTAATCATCATTTTGGTTTATGGGTTTTTATAAAAAACCTAAAGTTAATTTTTAGTTCAGATAAAAGCCTTGAGTTATCAAGGCTTTTTTTGCTCTCCACTTTACTTTTTAACAAAAAACGACCAAACAATGAATAAATTTACTTATTTGTATTGAAATTCCATTTTTTATTCCCATATAGCAGTACATCAATAAATCAAACCATTATGTTATTTTATTCAATTAATGCTAACTGATCGTGCACTAAGAAACGGTGCAAAATGATAAACGTTGTTATAACTTGTTATAACAAGTTCATTTTTATTGTTAGCATTGATTGGAATGACTAAATATAATAGAGGTACTAGTTAATGAGTAAACAAGGCACTGAAACTCGTGGATTTCAATCCGAAGTTAAACAAATTCTACATTTAATGATTCACTCTTTATATTCAAATAAAGAGATTTTTTTAAGAGAACTCATTTCGAATGCATCTGACGCTGCTGACAAACTCCGCTTCAAGGCATTAGAAAACCCAGACTTATATGCTGGCGATGGCGAACTTGGTGTGCGCATTTCAACCAATAAAGAAGCCGGCACCCTAACCATTACTGATAATGGTATTGGTATGACACGTGATGAAGTCATTGAAAACCTAGGTACAATTGCTAAATCGGGCACTAAGGCATTCTTAGAGTCTATTGGTAGTGATCAAGCTAAAGATAGTCAATTAATTGGTCAATTTGGTGTTGGTTTTTATTCCGCTTTTATTGTTGCAGATAAAGTCACAGTAAGAACCCGTGCAGCAACAGCAAAAGCTGACGAAGCGGTTATGTGGGAATCAGCCGGTGAAGGTGAATACACCATATCCGATGATAATAAAGAAACTCGTGGTACTGAAATCACTTTACACTTAAAAGAAGATGAAAAAGAGTTCCTAGATGATTGCTGTTTACGCTCTATTATTAGTAAATATTCTGATCACATTTCACTCCCAGTTGAAGTACAAACCACTGACAAAGAAAGCAAAGAAGTCAAATGGGAAAAAGTCAACAAAGCCCAAGCACTTTGGACACGCAGTAAATCAGAAGTGACTGACGAAGAATACAAAGAATTTTATAAACACCTATCACATGATTTTGCCGATCCATTAAGTTGGAGTCATAATCGTGTTGAAGGTAAACAAGAGTACACGAGTTTACTTTATATTCCATCAGAAGCACCTTGGGGTATGTGGAATCGTGATAATAAACACGGTTTAAAACTGTATGTACAACGTGTGTTTATTATGGATGACGCTGAACAATTTATGCCTAATTATTTACGTTTTGTAAAAGGCTTGATTGATTCAAACGATCTACCATTAAATGTATCACGCGAAATTCTACAAGATAATAAAATCACCCAAAATCTACGAAATGCGTGCACTAAACGTGTATTACAAATGCTAGAGAAACTGGCCAAGGATGACAAAGAACAATATCAACAGTTCTGGAGTGAGTTTGGTTTAGTATTAAAAGAAGGTCCTAGTGAAGACATTGCCAACCATGAAGCAATTGCTAAATTACTTCGTTTTGCGTCAACTCACACTGATAGCGATGCGCAAACTGTTTCGTTAGATGATTACATTAGCCGTATGCAAGAAGGTCAAGAAAAGATCTACTATATTACTGCTGGCAGCTATGATGCCGCTAAATATAGCCCTCATCTTGAGATATTCCGTAAAAAAGGCATTGAAGTATTATTGTTGTCCGATCGTATTGATGAATGGATGATGAGCCATTTAACTGAATTTGATGGCAAACAGTTCCAATCTATTAGTAAATCAGACGAATCAATCGAAAAACTTGCCGATCAAAACAGTGAAGATCAAAAGCAAGTTGAAAAAGAACTTGAACCTTTTATCGAACGAGTTAAAACAGCATTAGGTGATAAAGTAAAAGAGGTCAAATTAACGCATCGGTTAACTAATACACCAGCAATTGTCACCACTGCCACTGATGAAATGAGTACACAAATGGCTAAATTGCTTACAGCAGCAGGTCAGAAAGTACCGAAAATCAAATACACGTTTGAAATCAATCCAGATCATAAATTGGTTAAACGTATTGCCGATACGCAAGACCAAAGCGCATTTAACGATTGGGTTGAATTATTACTTGATCAGGCTTTACTTGCTGAAAAAGGCTCATTAAGCGATCCAAGCAAATTTATTCAAACCATGAATAAATTATTAGCGCAATAATAACGTTAAACAATAAAATATCGCCTCGATACGCTTTAGCCTATCGAGGCTTTTTATTATACTGATTATTTTTCAAATAAGTTATTAGGTAAAAGTTTGATATCTATCACACTTTTTTATATTTCTGCTTTCTATTTTCTCAATGAGATTGATAATAGCTAAATCTAAAAAATTAGATTAAGCAGAATGAAAGTTCATAAAATACTAAATAACAATGTTGTTGTTACTCTAGATAAAAAAGGTAAAGAGCTAATTCTTACTGGTCGGGGTATTGGCTTTAAAAAACGCGAAGGCGATTTAATTGATCTCAACCTTATTGAAAAAAAATTTTCACTGGATGATAAAGACACTGTATCAAAATTTGCCGAGTTACTGTCTCAGATCCCGCTTGAGGTGTTAACTACGTCTGAAATTATTATTAACCATGCAAAAAAATTTATTGAAGGCAATCTACAAGATAGTATCTATATTTCTTTAACGGATCATATTCATTCGGCTATTGAACGCCACAAACACGGTTTTGATGTACCTAATGGTTTTTTGTGGGAAATCAAAAAATTCTATCCTAAAGAGTTTAAAATTGGTTTATACGCTCTATCAGTCGTTAAAGAACGTTTAGGCATTGAACTACCAGAAGACGAAGCAGGCTTTATTACATTCCATATTATTAATGCACAACTTGATGGCACTATGCCTAATATTGTTAATATGACCAAAATCATGCGTGAAATACTCAATATTGTAAAATATCATTTTAACTTTGAATATGATGAAAATTGCTTATCTTATCAACGCTTTGTTACTCATTTAAAATTTTTTGCACACCGCATATTAAATCAACAATCGCAAACACAACAAGATGTTTCGTTATATGAAATCATTCGTCAAAAATATAAAAAATCCCACTTATGTACTAAACAAATCGATTTACATTTAATACAGCAATATCAACATCCGCTTTCTGATGATGAAAGTCTTTATTTAACCATTCATATTGAACGACTACGAACTGAACTTAAAAACTCATAATGTGAAGTAAATCACAATTTGATAATTATCCTTGTATAATGACTTATCTGTTTTTTTAAATTTATGCTAATCTAGGTAAACTAATAAGTGGATTGTTATTGTAAAGTTAAAATCTTTTACTTTGCAAGCAAAACCTAGATCCTCAAGCACTTGGGGATCTAGGTTTTTTTTTGTTAAAAAATAAGGATAAGGTATGAAAAACAAAGAACTTGCCGAATCAATTATTCAGCTCGTTGGCGGAAAGGACAATATTATCAGCTTAGTACATTGTGCTACTCGACTAAGGTTTGTTTTAAAAGATGATAATAAAGCTGATGCAGACACATTAAAAAAACGGGTCGGTGTAATCACTGTTGTACAAAGTGGTGGACAATTTCAGGTTGTTATTGGTAATAACGTTGCCGATGTATATAACGACATTATGCAATTGACAAATCTTAATGAAAGTAATCAATCATCCACCCAATCAGAAAAAAAATCAGGGATTTTTTCCAAATTGATTGATCTGGTTTCGAGTATCTTTATTCCTGCACTTGCGATACTTGTTGCTGGTGGGATTTTAAAAGGTCTGATCTCGTTATTACAAGTTATCAATATCATTGCCCCAAAAACACCAACTTATAATTTTCTCTTTGCCATTGCCGATGCTCCTTTTTATTACCTACCTATCATTTTAGGTTTTTGCGCCGTTAAAAAATTTGGTGGTAATCCCTATGTGGGTATGGCAATTGGTGGCGCATTAGTTCACCCCAATGTAGTTGGCATGATGAAAGGCGCATTAGAATTGCAAACTGAATTCTTTTCTATTCCAATTAGCCTTATCCCTTATGCATCATCTGTCTTCCCTATTATTTTAGCGAGTTGGATCTATTCAATATTAGAACGTAATTTTAATAAAATACTTCATGATTCATTTAAAAAATTTATTTCACCATTACTCAGTATATTAATTACTGTGCCATTAACATTTGCTGTTATTGGACCAATAGTCTCACTATTAAGTGATATCGTCGCTTCAGGCATTATCTATGTCTATCAATTAAATCCAATTATCGCGTCTATGATTTTAGCAGCAGTTTGGCAAATTATGGTAATTTTTGGTGTTCATTGGGGATTAGTCCCATTTTCAATGAATAACTTAGCCCTTTATCATGAAGACTTTATGTTACCTATTTTATTACCAGCTGTCTTTGCTCAAACAGGCGCAGTATTAGCAGTAATGTTACGTTCTAAAGATAAACAATTTAAAGCATTAGCAAGCTCTTCTGTATTATCAGGTATTTTTGGTGTGACAGAACCCGCAATTTACGGCGTGAATTTACCATTAAAAAAACCATTTGTTATTGGTTGTTTGTCCGCCGCTATTGGTGGAGGGATTGTTGGGTATTATCACACTGTTACCTATTCTTTTGGCCTCATTAGTATATTCTCATTTTTACAATTAATTCCAACTGAGGGAATTGATGCAAGATTTTATGCTGTTGTCGCTGCAACAATTATTTCCTTTACTATTGCAACAATCATCACTTACTTCTTTGGTATGCCTAAAGATAAATCCAAAACGAATGAAATTGATAACTTACCTTCTAAAAATAAGGATACTGTAAATAAAACCACGATCTACAGTCCAATGACAGGCAAAGTCATCCCGCTAAACGAAGTCACTGACCCCACATTTGCCAGCGAATTAATGGGTAAAGGTATTGCTATTATTCCAACTATTGGCCAAGCTTTAGCGCCTGATGATGGTGAAGTTGTTTCACTGTTTAGAACAAAACACGCTATTGGTTTCCAAACTGATTCAGGTGCAGAAATACTTATTCATATCGGTATTGATACCGTTAAATTGGATGGTCAACATTTCGAAGCTCATGTAGAAACGGGTAGCAAAGTTAAAAAAGGCGATTTATTAGTGAGTTTTGACATCGATGCAATCAAGCAAGCTGGATTTGAAATAATCACACCGATAATCATAACAAATACTGATAATTATCAAGATATAGAATGTATTTTTAAACAAGACACAATTGAAAATGGTGATGCTTTATTAGCGTTATCTCAAAATAAGGAGTAAAACATGTCAACACAATTTCCTAATGATTTTTTTTGGGGCGGAGCTATTGCCGCCAATCAGGTTGAAGGCGCTTATCAAGAAGGTGGTAAAGGATTATCCACATCAGACTGCACGCCAAACGGCTTATTTGGCGATATTATTGATCGAAATAAACATGATATTGCCAGCATAAAAGATAATGCGATTGATTTTTACCATCGCTATCCAGAAGACATTGCTCTATTTGCCGAAATGGGCTTTACATGCCTTCGAACATCAATTGCTTGGACACGAATTTTCCCTAATGGTGATGAACAACAACCAAACGAAGATGGTTTAGCTTTTTATGATAAGTTATTTGATGAAATGGCAAAACACAACATCACACCATTAGTAACATTATCGCATTATGAAATGCCCTATTCATTAGTCACACAATATGGTGGTTGGGGTAATCGTAAAGTCATTGAATTCTTTACCCATTACGCTAAAACTGTATTTGAACGTTACAAAAATAAAGTCAAATACTGGTTAACATTTAACGAAATCAACATGTCATTACACGAACCTTTCACTGGTGTAGGGTTAGATAGAAACAGTACAAAGCAACAAATTTATCAAGCAATTCATCATCAACTAGTTGCCAGTAGCCGTGCTGTAAAATTATGTCATGACATGATTCCTGATGCCAAGATTGGTAATATGTTATTAGGTGCGGTAGCCTACCCATTAACACCAAAACCTGAAGATATTTGGGCCGCACACAATGAAAATCATGGTTGGTTATTCTTCGGTGATGTACAAGTTCGTGGTTATTATCCAACCTATATGAACCGATTCTTTAAAGAGCATAACATCAAACTAGAAATTACTGAACAAGATAAACACGATCTAAAAGAAACAGTCGACTTTGTTTCATTCAGTTATTACATGAGTTGCTGTGCAACTTCTGATGAATCTAAAAAAACTAAAGGTAACATTTTGGATATGGTACCTAACCCTTACCTTAAAGCATCTGAATGGGGATGGCAGATCGATCCAATTGGGATCCGTTACCTACTTAATTTACTTTATGAACGTTATCAAAAACCATTATTTATTGTTGAAAATGGACTTGGTGCTAAAGATAAATTAGAAGCAGATGGCACGATTAATGACGATTACCGTATTAACTATATGAATGATCACCTAGTACAAATCCGAGAAGCCATTAATGATGGTGTTGAAGTTATGGGTTATACAAGCTGGGGACCAATCGACCTTATTAGTGCCTCAAAAGCCGAAGTAACCAAACGTTATGGCTTTATATATGTTGACCTAAACCAAGATGGTTCTGGCACATTAAATCGTTATAAAAAGAAAAGCTTCTATTGGTACCAATCAGTAATTTCATCTAGGGGTGAAAATTTAAAATAGTAATCTGATCTTAATAAAGGGGATTACCACAACTGATCCCCTATTATTCTAAAAAATGGTCAATACAGCGTAAACGAAATTGGCAATATGAAGTATGTGAATAAGGGTAAAGCCTCATTAGAAAAGTAAAAATATTATTTATACATAATGGAATTAACTAAATAAAAAATTCATTTTTAATGAATAAAAATAAGTTAGGAAACATAACAATGAAAATAAAATGTCTTACACTAGTATTGCTGGGCTTATCAAGCTATTCAACACTAGCAAATGAAATTACTCATAACTCATTTTTACATAATACTTTTTTTAAAGATTCTAAACTTGATTTTTCTACTCGTAATCATTGGAAATATTTAAAAGAAAATGCATCCCAACCTAAAGAAGTACACAGTGCTTGGGGGCAAGCATTTAGCTTTGATTACAAATCAGGTTACTTATTTGATACCATTGGTTTTGATGTCACCTATGACAACATAATAAAACTAGGCGCCAGTGATTACTTCGCAACTCGAAACCTACTTTATAATGATGGCAAAGGTTATGATAAGCACAACGCTCACGGTTTTAATAAATTTACTCAACGTTATGCCAAAATTAAAGTTGGTAACGAAGCGATTAATTTCAAAGGTAAAGCGGGTTGGCATAGTTTGAAAGATTTTGGGGTAATAAGCTCATCAAGACACCTTACTCGCAATAGTTATCTTGGTTATAGTGGTACGCTAAAATATGATGATATTTATTTCTCATTAGCTTATATCGATAGCACCCTACCCCGCGAATCAGCTAAAAAAGTACATTTTTTAACAGCCGATCGTAAAAAAGTTATCGATAACATATCCACAGCAGAAATCGCTTATAAGGATAAAAATCTCACTTTAGATTACGCCTATGGTGTTGCCAAAGATTACCTAAAACGCCACGTAATTGAGTTATCTTATAAACCAACACAAAAACTAATTTTAGGAGGGCAATTCTATGGAAGTTATGCTCTTGATAACTATGATGCCATGAAACAAAACAAAAAAGAGTTTGAAGATCACGCATGGCACTATGCAACCGATATAGAATGGAAAGAACAAGACTGGAGTATGAAATTTGGTCTTGCCTACACTGATGCCAACAAACATAACGCTATCGGATATTATAATCGACATTTAGGTAAAAATACTCGTGCTCGTTTTAACGGTCTTGCAGCTGCTGGTGCAGATTATTTACGCGATGGTGAACTTGTTTTTACTAGCGTATTGACTTACGACTTTATCAAAGACAATAGTACTGGACTATATATGAGCTATGGTAAGTTTAATTACAAACACGAAACATTAAAAAATGGTGAAATAAATGTTTTCAACATATGGAAACCAACCAGTGGCGTATTTAAAAACCTATCGATTTTATCTAAAGTAGGTTATGGCTGGTCTTACAAAACAGTCAGCGCTTCGGATCTTACTCCAAGACTTGATAATCACGGAAAATCTCAACGTTCACCTTCGCTTTCAGCAGAAACGGTTATTGATTACCGATTTAACTTGTTATAAATAAGGACACAATATGAAAAAATTTATTATATTAATCAGCTCATTAATTATCACTATCTCAACCGTATCGCAAGCCTTTGCTGATGATGTTTACCTTTACGTCACTCGGCATGGTAAAACGATGTTTAATAATGTACATCGAGCCCAAGGTTGGTCGGATACACCACTCACTAAACCAGGAGTTGAAGTTGCCGAGCAACTTGGTCGTGGTCTAAAAGATGTCAAATTTATTGCCGCTTATTCAAGCGACTTAGGGCGAGCACGGCAAACCGCTCGTGTTGTTTTAGAAGCAAAAGGCGATACAACCATTAATATCAACGAAATGGATGGCTTGCGCGAAACTTGTTTTGGTGAATATGAAGGCGATCTTGATCCAAACATGTGGACGCCTGCTGCGCAACATTTAGGTTATACTTCTGACAAAGAACTAATGGCTGATGTTGCAAAAGGAAAAGTTAACCTTAAAAAAATGATGGATGCCATTGCGGCTGTAGAAAAATCAGGCGAAGCTGAAGATTACAATAAAGTAAAAACACGTATGCAAGCCTCGTTAAAAGCGATTGCTGAATCAGCAAAAGCACAAGGTGGTGGTAATGTTTTAGTGGTATCACATGGCATTGCTATCATGGCGATGGTTGAAGAGTGGTTAGATAAACCAGTGACAGAATGGCTTGGTAATGCAAGTGTCACCAAAATTCGTTATACAGATGATGGAAAATTCATTGTCGAAAGTTTAGGTGATATGAGTTATGTCGAAAAAGGCAAAAATCAATCTAAATAATCTAACAATATATGGCTCAACAACGAGCCATATTCCTCACTTTCCCGCATTTATACGAAATATTAATCAATAAATTGATGGCAATTATCATCATAAACAAGCATAATTTTGCATCGTAATCATACAAATATAAGGTAAATATGTTTTATTTATGCAACTATTCATCCCCAATGGGATTAATTACTCTAGCTAGCCAACAAAATAAGCTTGTTGGCGCTTGGATTGAAGGCGAAAAATATTTTGGTCATACAATCAATAAACAAACGGAACAAAACCCAAATTTACCAATTTTTAACTCAACAAAAAAATGGCTTGATGATTATTTTTCAGGAAAAAAACCGAATCTATACCAATTAGAACTGGCCCCTATCGGTACACCTTTTAGGCTTTTAGTATGGGAAATTTTATGTAAAATCCCCTATGGCAAAGTCATTACTTATGGGGATATTGCCAAACAAATAGCATTAAAAACAAATAAAATAAGTATGTCTAGCCAAGCAGTGGGTGGAGCGGTTGGGCATAACCCGATATCCATTATCATCCCTTGCCACCGTGTTATTGGCACTAACGGTAATTTAACAGGTTATGCTGGTGGAATAGATAAAAAAATCAAACTGCTACAACATGAAGGGATCGACACCACACCATTTTTTGTGCCTAAAAATGAGCGTATATAAACCATCAATCAGCACAAAAACGGCCAAAAAATCGGTCAGGAAAGGTATTGATTTTATTAAAGTTTTTTAAATCACAAAACGCACAATATACTAAAAATAATCATAATAATGTATATAATGCGATTTAGTTAGCGGTTATCTGAATGGTTACTAAAACCCACCATAATTAAATAGCGTAATCAATACCGGCATAATCAACGTCAATAAAAAACCTTGAGCAATAGCGGCAGGTACAATGGCTATTCCGCCACCTTTTTGTAGCATGGGTAATGTAAAATCCATTGATGTTGCACCGCACAGTCCTAATGTGGTTAATTGGTAGCGTTTAATTAGTGTTGGAATTAAGATAATTGCACATAACTCACGCAAAATATCATTTAAAAACGTCGCACTACCAATAATGGGTCCATGGGCTTCGGTCATTAAAATACCCGATAATGAATACCAACCGAACCCCGATGACATTGCAAGACCAACACGCGCAGGTAAATTTAGAATAAATGAGGCAATAACTCCACCTAAAAAGGCACTTATCATAACTAATAGTGTTGTTGTTATGCCTATTTTGTTAAGTAGAATATGTTTGATTGAAATATTATTACCGCGTAATTGTATTCCGACTAAAAACAATAAAAAAACCAACACAACTTGGGTGGTAATTTCGGCGTATTGCCAGATAAACAAAGGAAATAATCCACAAACAAACCCAAGAATTAATGCAATACAAACGCGCAATGACTCAAAAATCATTTTAAAACGTGATTCATAGGTTTGATTTACTTTAACTGTTTTAGCCGGAGAACAGTAATCAAAAATAAGTAAAACGACAAAATTGCCACCAAATGTACAAACAAACAAAACACTGGAGTAGCATAAAATAGTTCGCAAATTAGTGGTTAAATTATCTAAATGAGCAAGTTCAGATCCCATAATAAATAAAATAAAGTAAACCAACCAGCTTAACGTTTGGTTAATTTTGGTCATCCAATTATCATTTTTAATCTTAATTAAGTACCCAATAAACAATGGTACTAACGCAATAAGAATACCAAAATACATATTTTATTCCTTACTATTCCTGACTATTATTTTTAAACTATTGGATCGAGTTTATGTTTTAAAATGTTATTGCTAATCATTACGTTAATGATGCCAATTTTTGCTCAATATTAACTTGAAGTTGATCCAATAAAGCGTAACGGTTTCGGTATTCTGAACGTTTTTTACTGGCGATTTCTTCAATAGATTTTCGATTAATTTGACTGGGTAATATAAATAAACCATTAGCATCTTGTTTGCTATCAAGTGTTAACCAAAAATCATCATAATCAGACAAAATACGCTCCTGACGACTGTTATAACGCCAGTTGTTATAGATGTGGGTTTTATTGCCTACAGCAACAATTTGCGTTAATTGGTAATAACGAGCAATTGTTAGTGCGGCTTCGACCGCAATGCGTTTAGGAAACAACCCATAGCACGCTTTAGTCGCTTTTTGCACACGTGTACGCGCATCATCATGCCCTGTGCCTTGTAAACCAGCAATAAACAGTGTTGGCTTGCCTTGATATTCAACGATTGAAAACGTCAAAGTGGCTAAATCAATGCCATCATTATCATAAAAATAAAGGCTGACTTCGCCCTCTCTTGCAAACTTATTGCGTGCTTGCACTGCGATTTGGATATTTTGTTCATTTTTAACCGCTACATCCGCCAATACAAAAGACAATTGTGGATTATAAAATGCTTTAGTTACACTTTCAGGTTGTTTGGCTAAAAAATCATAGTGATACGCCAAAGCAGCATAACGCGCTTTTTGGCTTAGGCAAGAAGCTAAATAAGGACGCTGTAATTTACATGGCAAATTTGTTTGACACGAAAAATAATCGCCAAGTAGTGGGTACTGTCTTAATTTATCAAGCCATTTTAGGGTAATTGGGCTTAAAAATAAGGTTCTGAAAAAAAACTTATAACGATAAGTCGGATTAAGCCATAATTCGTTTAGCGGTAATTTACCGGTATAAAGCCAGTTAAAGAGTTGCCATTTACTTTTTGGCCGAGACATATTCGTAATATTATTCATAAGTAGAAATTAAAATCGAGTTAGTTATTCTGTCAATTACAAGGTGATTAAATCAATACGCATTGAAATTTATAATCAGCCATAAAAAAATCAAACAATAAGAGTACAACACAACCTCAGTTGGCGCAACTGTTCCTGCGATTATGTAAGATTAAATTAAATGAAAATAAAAAACGGTGAACTAGTCACCGTTTTTAAGCAATAACATTGTTTATAAAAACAAATTATTGACCTTTAACTTCTTTTAAACCGTTGAATGGTGCTTTTGAACCTAATGCTTCTTCAATACGGATTAATTGGTTATATTTAGCAACACGGTCAGAACGGCTCATTGAACCAGTTTTGATTTGACCAGCAGCTAAACCAACAGCTAAATCAGCAATTGTAGAATCTTCGGTTTCACCACTACGGTGAGAAATAACCGCTGTATAACCCGCATCTTTCGCCATTTTAACCGCAGCGATAGACTCAGTTAATGTACCGATTTGGTTTACTTTAACTAAGATAGAGTTAGCGATGCCTTTTTCAATACCTTGTTTAAAGATTTTAGTATTAGTTACAAATAGATCGTCACCCACTAATTGGATTTTGTGACCTAATGCTTTAGTTTGATATGCCCAACCTTCCCAATCGCTTTCATCTAAACCATCTTCGATTGATACGATTGGATATTCGTTAGTTAAACCTTCTAAATAGTGAGTAAATTCTTGAGCAGTGAATTCTTTATTACCTTCACCTTTCAATACATATTTACCAGTTTCTTTGTTATAGAATTCAGACGCAGCACAGTCCATTGCTAAAGTGATATCTTTACCTAAAACATAACCTGCTTTTTCTACTGCTTCTTTAATACAAGCTAATGCTTCAGCATTTGAACCTAAGTTAGGCGCAAAACCACCTTCATCACCAACAGCTGTATTCATGCCTTTAGCATGTAAAACTTTTGCTAAGTTGTGGAATACTTCTGACCCCATACGGATTGCTTCACGTACTGTTTTAGCACCAACGGGTTGAATCATAAATTCTTGTAAATCGATGTTATTATCAGCATGTTCACCACCATTGATGATGTTCATCATAGGTAATGGCATTGAATATTGACCCGGAGTACCGTTAAGATCAGCAATGTGTTGATAAAGTGGAACTCCTTTAGCAGCAGCGGCTGCTTTAGCAGTTGCTAAAGATACAGCAAGAATTGAGTTAGCACCTAAGTTAGATTTAAAATCAGTTCCATCTAAGTCAAGCATAACTTGGTCGATAGCTGCTTGGTCTAACGCATCTTTACCCACTACAGCTTTAGCAATTGGTCCATTAACGTTTTCAACCGCTTTTAATACGCCTTTACCTAAAAAGCGAGATTTGTCACCATCACGAAGTTCTAACGCCTCACGCGAACCTGTTGATGCACCTGATGGAACAATAGCAAGACCAACGAATCCACCTTCTAAATGAACTTCCGCTTCAACAGTTGGATTACCACGAGAGTCGATGACTTCACGACCATGTACTTTAACGATTTTTGCCATGTTATTTTCCTCTATATGACAGATATATTACAAATGTTAATTTAAAACTATTTTTGTTGCTGCTCTTGATAAGTTTTGGCAGCCTTAATAAAACTACTAAATAGTGGATGCCCATCACGCGGTGTTGACGTAAACTCTGGATGGAATTGACATGCAACAAACCATGGATGCTCTGGGACTTCGATGATTTCAACTAGCTTTCTATCCGTTGAAAGCCCTGTCACCTTTAACCCAGCTTTAACCACTTCTGGTAATAAATTATTATTCACTTCGTAACGATGGCGATGACGCTCAGTGATCGATTCATTTTTATACATACCGTATACTAATGAATTTGGTTCTAAATGGCAAATCTGAGCACCTAAACGCATTGTGCCACCTAAATCGCTGTTTTCATTACGTTGCACAACATTGCCTGATTGATCACTCCACTCGGTAATTAAAGCAATAATTGGGCTTGCGCAATCTTTCACAAATTCGGTTGAATTTGCATCTTTAATACCTGCAACATTGCGAGCATATTCGATCATAGCAACTTGTAAACCAAGGCAAATACCTAAATATGGAATTTTATTTTCACGCGCATAGCGAGCAGCCATGATTTTACCTTCAACACCACGATAACCAAATCCACCAGGAATTAAAATCGCATCTAAGCCCTCAAGCAACTCAGTACCACGCGACTCAAGATCTTCAGAATCAATATAACGAATATGCACCGTTAAACGATTTTTTAATCCGCCATGTTTTAACGCTTCATTAACTGATTTATAGGCATCAGGTAACGCAATATATTTACCCACCATACCAATCGTCACTTCGCCAACAGGGTTCGCCTCTTCATAAATAACTTGCTCCCACTCAGAAAGGTCGGCTTCTTTACAATCAAGATTGAAACGCTTACAAACAAACGTATCTAAATTTTGTGATTTTAATAATGCAGGAATCTTATAAATCGAATCAACATCCTTAAGCGAAATAACCGCACGCTCAGGCACATTACAAAATAGAGCAATTTTGGCGCGCTCATTAGCAGGAATAACACGATCAGAACGGCAAATTAACACATCGGGTTGAATACCAATTGATAATAATTCTTTTACTGAATGCTGTGTCGGCTTGGTTTTAACTTCGCCAGCGGATCCTAAATAAGGAACCAATGTTAAATGCATAAACAACGTATGTTCACGTCCCACATCAACGGCTAATTGGCGAATTGCCTCTAAAAATGGCAGTGACTCAATATCGCCCACCGTGCCACCGATTTCAACAATCGCAACATCAAAACCTTTCGCCCCATCAATGACACGCGACTTAATTGCGTTTGTGATATGAGGAATAACTTGAACTGTTGCCCCTAAATAATCGCCACGGCGCTCCTTACGCAACACATCAGAATAGATTCGACCCGTAGTAAAGTTATTTTTTCGCGTCATTTTAGTACGAATAAAACGCTCATAATGACCTAAATCAAGATCGGTTTCGGCGCCATCTTCAGTCACGAAAACCTCACCATGTTGAGTTGGGCTCATCGTACCCGGATCGACATTAATATAGGGATCAAGTTTAAGCATGGTGACTTTTAAATTGCGGGCTTCTAAAATTGCAGCGAGTGATGCTGCGGCAATGCCTTTACCCAAAGAAGAAACGACACCGCCTGTAACAAAAATATAATTCGTGACCATTAATACCAGACCATTATTTATTTAATAGAACAATATTGCACTATGGCTAAATGATAAAAACCAATGCAATATATGATGAATCAGACGGGAAAATAGTATAACAGAATCTACCCTACCTAACAATTGAATAATTAATTTTAACGAATGTTTTAATTGAGGAGATTATAGGGTGTTTTTTGCTTTGGTGGATAAAATGGGCGACAGTAACCACGTTCACGTTGTTAAGGGAGGGCGTCGGTGGAGGTGATGGTGTGAAACCTTTCTAAACCGCCTACACGGCGTTAAAGTAGAACTTAAGATTTGATAAATCTTGCTATATAAAAATAAACCACAATTTTGGCTTTGAAAACCTTTTTTTAAGCTATTTTTAATGTTTTGATTTTATTAAATTTTAATTTATCGTAAAAAAAGGGGGTGGTATATTTTTATATTCAAAAAACGGATAGAAAATAAATTTAATAAAATCAGTACTTTTTCTGACCTTTTTTTGCGATTAAATACTGTTATCTGGAGCATGTTTTTATTGTTTTTGTGAATTTGTTAGTTGTCGGCGTTCAACGTTAGTTATGCAAGCAGTTGATTTTGCTTGAAAACAGCCAAACAAAAACTTCAATAAAATCAATACTTTTCCTGACCGATTTTTGGCAAAAAATAATGGCTTTATCAAGTTACATAGTCTAAATCAATTTTATTTATATTGATTTATTATTTTTGATAAAGCCATTGATTTGGCTGTCAATCCATTAAATGGAGTAATTATTTTATTCTATTTTCATATGCTTTGATGATATTGTCTTTTCGTTTATTATTTGCAATAAGTTTGTAGCAAACTATTATGCCATTAGACAATGCCGTTAAAACAGTAATAATAAAAATAGCGACACCAATAAATATAGGCGAAGTGAAAGATAATAGCCGCTGTTGATAGATGCGATATAACAGGTCATCGTTAATTGTTAGATTTGAAACGGTGTTGTCATTTTGATAATCAACCTGTGTCACTAAGCCTGAAGTTTTGACCCTCCCGCCCTTTCCTAATAACGCATTTTTATATATTTGTAATAAGCCTATATCTTCGCCATCTAGCTGAGTAATTTTTATCTCTTGTGCATTTGTAAGTTTTAAACCAACACTTTGTGGTGATTGTTGGTAATTAGTTAGGGATATGTTTGATTTGTTTAGGTAATAAACTGTCACGCTTTTTTTCAAATTTTTGATTTGTTGTTCTAGTGGTTCTAGCGTGCTATTAACAATAATTTCTTCGTGATTTGTATTTTTTTTGCTGTATTCAACTAGCTCAGACCACTGTTCAATTGGATTGTCGATAGGTTTTATGGTATTGATTAAAGTCTGTTTAATTCGACTACATTTATCCTCTTCAAATAATTGACAACTTTCATCAATGGTTAAAATTAAGCGGTCAATATGCAATAGTTTGGTTAATGGTTCACTTTGTGAATAATATTGATGTTTTTTATTTCGTTCGGCGTTTATTTTTTTTTCAAGTTGTTTGACTGAATCATCTCGTACAGTTTCAATTAAGTCATCGTTGTATAATGCATTTATTAAATCATTATCAAATATGGTTTCTTCACCGTTATTTATAACTTGTTGGTTGATAAACACTTTATCGCAATGTTCTAAATACAGGTTGCTTTCTGCATTACATGATGCGCCGTTGAGTTTGAGATTAATAAAATCGCCTTTTTTGATTGGACTGTTTTTTAAAGATTCAGCATCTTTAATGTTCCAAATGGAAACATTGCTATCAAAAGGATAATTAGCCAATTGCAAATTATCGGTGATATCCACCATTTTGAAAATCATAATAGACAAAAGAAATGCCGTAACAAATAGAATTAAATTGCGCATTATAAATTTCGGTGGGCCAAATTCTTCAATTTCACGGCTGATGGATAATAAATTACCATAACGAAGGAGTTTTTCTTTGTTTACAATGACATCAATATCAACATCTTCATTGGATTTATAAGGTAAAAAAGGAGCCCAATAAGCGGGATATTTTAAAGTTAGATCATCGCCAACAATTATTCTATTTTTTATATCGTCTTTATAGCGAATTTTTGTTTTTATACGGCTAACGTCTAAGGTATAAGGTTGTGCCTTACGCAGGTAAAAGACAATAGATACAATCAAGCTCAGCGCAATAAATAGCGGTAACCATGAGTCAAAAGTGTACCAATATTTAATATAGATTATAACCGTTAAAGCAAAAAAAACAGCGGCAAATATGCCATTGTTTTTTTTGCTTCTGTTTGAAGATTCTATCGGTGTTTCTTGACGTTGTTCAACTATTTTATAACTAATTATAGGTTCTATTTCAATATATTCTTCATCAAATTTCATTATGCTGTCATTGGCATCGGCTAGGTTTTGTTCCGGTAAGATTTCTTCTTTTTTGCTTTTCCAAGCGGATTCAAAATAAGTTTTTTTATTTTGTTGCTTTTGCCGTTGTTGCTGCAGTTGTTCTTGTTTTTGTTTTGCTGTCTTTAAGTCATATTGATTGATTTTGACTACTAATGCATAGTGTTCAGTAACGACAACTTGCACGATGTTAATATCTTCAACATATCGTTCCATGTCATAAGGGAAAAAGACAACAATATCACCAATTTGATAAGTATAGATAGGAGCATTACTATTATTAGAATGATTAATAGCAATACATGAACCAACAATAATTGACACATCAGAACTAACTAACGTGGAACTATGCTCATAATGTCCGACCATGGTTGGGTTATTAAGATAAGGTTCAAGTAGTTGCAGTTCTTCTTCTTTTATTGGCCGAGTTAACTCGGAAGATGAAGGCGATAAACTATATAGGCTATTTTTTTTATTAGGTGTAGCACCAAAATCCGCTAACGTGTCTAAACTATAGCCATTAAAACTAATCACAATTGCATAATTCGAGGTAAAAACCACTTCCGCAACATTGTGGCTTAAAGAAAATAGCTGTAAATTATAAGGAAATAGCGCTTCAATACCATCTATCTCATAATAAAAATCGGTTTCTTCTGAATTGGTATAAAAACTGTGACGAATACAAGAACCCTCAATAATGGATACCTCAGAGTTCACTAATGACGATCGTAATTTATAAGGTTTAACTAACTTTTTATTGTTAAGATAAGGCGTTATAAGCTCAAGCTCTTCTGCTGTTAATCGTCTTGTTGTTTGGCGGTTATTAATAAACTCTTCTAGATTTCTTTTGTTTTGCTTACGTTCTGATTTAAAATCAGACCATTTACCTAGTCCAATTAAGCAACTAAGTAACGTAATTAGGAGTAAAATGATTTTTAAAGTAGAAATTGTATCCATTTTTTGCGTTTTCCTTTTTATTCTAGTGCAGTTATTATTTTTGTTTTTTATGTTTAAAAATGCAAAAATTAAATACAATTACATTTAATTTCTACATAACAATAGGTTATATCATATATTAGATCATTCTATTTTTATAAAATTTAATGATTTCTGTTTGTCGTCGACGATTGGTAATTAATTTATAACAAAGTTTTATGCCATTAAAAAATGATGTTAAGCAGGTAACAATAAAAATAACAAGGCTTATTAAAACTGGCGATGTTAACGAAAATAGATCATTTAAATTCATACGGTAGCAATAGTTTGCATCCACATTTAATCCTGATATTGTATTATCATCTTGATAATAAATATCGTTAACTAATCCAACGATATTAATTGTTCCTGCTTTGGCCAATAGAACATCATAATAATGATTTAACTTTAATTCTAATAATGAATCTTGTGTAAGGTTGTCATTATTTACATTTTCTAGAGTGCTTATGTCTTTGTAGCTATAATTAGATAAATCAATTTTTAAGCTTGGTTTTTGATGCTGATAATTTGAAACTGTATCTTTTACTTTTACTAATATATCTTTCTTTAATGTTGAAATTGAGCTATCAAGCCTAGATACAAATTTGTTATCAACCACCTCATCATAATTTGGACGCTCTTCAGCACTTTTAACCATTCCTTGCCAATTAGAACTATCATAAAATATAGATAATTCTTTTTTAACGTTCTGACAATCCAATTCAAAAACGTTGCAAGCTTTGTCTAAAGTAGTCACAATTTTTCCTATACTTTTTAGTTTTGTATAAATATTTTTGATGTTATAAATTGATGCTCGCCTATCATATTGTTTATATAGTTCATTTATTCTGTCTTGATATTGCTGAACTCTCATAACATCACGATCGATATAAGTATTAATAAAATTATTATCAAATAAGCTTTTCATTAGATCCGCCATTGATGCTACACGATTATTTTCAATAGGTTGATTGTTAATAAATAATGTATGACATCCTTCTTTATTACTCTTTTCATTGACATCACATGATACACCACTCATTTTTATGTTAACCAAATCACCTTTTTTAATTAGGCTGTTTTTTAAGCTTGATTCATCTTCTAGATTCCAAGATGTTATACTTCCATTAAAAGCCCGATAAGCCAATAACGCATTATCAACAATACTTGTTTGAAAATAGACAACAACAGATAAAATAACGCCTGTAATAAAGAGGATTAAATTGCGCTTAACAAATTTTTGGGGTCCAAATTGTTCAATTTCGTGGTTAATTGAAAGCGTGTTTTCATAACGAATTAAGTTTTTATCATCTACTGTTACATCCATGCTAGCTGGAATAGATGATTTATCGGGAAGGAACGGCAACCAATAAGGTGGAACGTTTAAAATATAATTTTTATCAACAGTTACTTTTTTGGTATCAGTTTGTTTAGAGATAATTAAGCCTTTAATACATTTTACTTTGTGTAAATCGTATTTAGACTTTGGCTGATACCAATAAAAGAGAATAAAAAGAATAAAACTAAAAATGACTAAAAAAAGAATGGCAGAATTATTCAAATACCAATACATCAGGAAAGATACTGTCATTGATACCAAAAAAAACGCTGATAATATGCCATTCGTTTTTGGGTTTCTATTTTTTGATTCTAATGGTGTTTCTTCTCGCTCTAACAATTCAACATAGCTAATTTTGTTATCAGTTTCTGATTTTATTTTCGCTGCGTTGTCACTACTTAGTTGCTTATCTTCTAAAGTTTCAAGATCAAAAGATTGTTCGTGTAGCCAAGGTTCATCGAGTTCTGAGTATATGCCCCCATTTTGAGACTCTGCAGCAGTTTTTATATCATAACCATTGACTTTAACAACAAATGCGTATCTTTCGGTAAAAACAACTTCTACCTCGTTAAAGTCTGAAATATGATGGTACATATTATAAGGAAAAAAGAGTTCAATGCCGCCAATCTCATAATAAAAAGATGTTTCTTCAGAATTAGTGTATAAACTATGTCGGACACAATTCCCTGCTAACGCTGATACGTCTAAATCAATTAGAGAAGATTGATATTTATAAGGAAACACCAACCATTTATTATCCAAATAAGGTTTTAGAAGCTGAAATTCATCTTCAGTTAATTTTCTTATTGAAGTGCGCTCATTAATAATATCATTTAAATTTTGTTTATTTTGATTCCTTTCTGACCTATAGTTAATCCAAGAGAATAAAGCAAGACCTATCAAAAAAAGTTTAATTAACCAATAAAACTCCATCCCTATATTTTCCTTATATTATTGCTAGTAATAAATAAAGTTAACAATATAACTTTTATATTATTGTATTTTTGTCAAAATTAAGGCGCATAATGCGCCTTAATTAAATAAGTTATCTATAAATATGTTAATTATAAATATAGCTATTATAAATATAGCTATTTAACTGTTTTTTCACTACGCGATAAACCAATAATGCCAGAACGAACAGTTTCGACAATATTGCAAGTTTCACGGATCGAGGCTAAAAACGAGTCTAGTTTTTCGCTAGTTCCCGATAATTGTACGATATAATGTGTTGCAGTAACATCTACAATTGATCCTCTAAAAATATCAGCACAGCGTTTAACTTCGTCACGTGCCTCTGAGCCTTTTGCGGCGACTTTGACTAGCATAATTTCGCGCTCAACATGTGGTCCTTCGGTTAAATCATGCACACGGTAAACATTAACTAGCTTATGTAGCTGTTTTTGGATCTGTTCAAGGACATGTTCATCACCACTAGTCTGTATTGTCATGCGGTGCATGGTGGGATCTTCTGTCTGCGCTGTTGTAATTGTTTCAATATTAAAGCCACGTTGTGAAAACAACCCAATAATTCGTGACAATGCGCCTGGTTCGTTTTCGGTTAAAATTGATAATATATAACGCATTAGGTTCTCTCCGTTTTGCTAAGCCACATTTCGTTCATTGCGCCACCACGAACTTGCATTGGGTAGACATGTTCAGTAGCATCGGTCATAACATCTACAAAAACCAAACGGTTTTTAATAGCTAATGCTTGTTTGAGTTTTGGCTCTAGTTCTTCACGTTTAGTAATTACCATGCCAACATGACCATAGGCTTCAGCTATCTTGGCAAAATCGGGGAGCGATTCCATATAAGAGCTAGAATGCCTGCCTGCATAAATCATATCTTGCCACTGTTTAACCATGCCTAAAAAACGGTTATTTAGGTTTAACACAAGTACAGGTAAACCATATTGTAATGCAGTTGATAGCTCTTGGATATTCATTTGGATACTGCCATCACCAGTGACACAGACAACGGTCTTTTTAGGAAACGCTAATTTAACCCCAAGCGCCGCAGGCAATCCAAACCCCATAGTGCCAAGCCCACCCGAAGTAATAAAATGACGTGGTTTATCAAATGGGTAATAAAGTGCAGTGAACATTTGATGTTGACCAACATCGGTTGTCACAAATGCATCACCTTTGGTTAGTTTATATAATACTTCAACGGCTTCTTGAGGTTTTATACTCTCGCCGTCATGGCTGTAAGCTAAACAGTGACGAGCTCGCCAATTTTCGATCTGCTTCCACCAATCGACTAATGCGTCTAAATCACGCTCTACATTCAGCTCATCAATTTGAGATAACATTGTTTCAACCACCATTTTAGCATCACCCACAACGGGAATACTTGCCATAATGGTTTTTGATATTGAGGTTGGGTCGATATCAACATGAATAATTTTGGCTTTAGGGCAATACTTTTCAACATTATTTGTTGTTCTATCATCAAATCTAGCACCTATAGCCAAAATGACATCGGCATTATGCATAGCCACATTGGCTTCATAAACACCATGCATACCAACCATACCAAGGTAATGTTTGTCAGTACTAGGAAAGGCACTAATCCCCATTAATGTTGAGGTAACTGGCAAATTTAATTTTTCAGCAAAAGCTTTAATTGCATCACTAGCATTTGCCGCAATTACCCCGCCACCAATACACAAAACAGGCTTTTTAGCCGCTAGTAAAGTAGTTAACGCTTTTTTAATTTGCCCTTTATGCCCCTGTATAGTTGGATTGTAAGAGCGCATAGTGACTGATTTTGGATAATGATAATTATATTTATTGGCAGGGTTAACAATGTCTTTAGGTAAATCAATAACAACGGGGCCTGGCCTACCGGTTGAGGCAATATAAAACGCTTTTTTGATCGTTTCAGGAATATCTTTACTATCTTTGATTAAAAAGCTGTGTTTTACAATTGGGCGGGAAATACCAACCATATCACATTCTTGGAATGCATCATTACCGATTAAGTTGCTAGCAACCTGCCCCGACAATATCACTAGCGGTACGGAGTCCATGTAGGCAGTGGCAATGCCTGTAATGGTGTTTGTTGCCCCCGGCCCTGATGTAACTAACACAACACCTACATCGCCTGTTGCTCTTGCATAACCATCGGCCATATGTACCGCAGCTTGTTCATGACGAACTAGAATATGTTCAATTCCACCTAGAGTATGAATTGCATCATAAATATCAAGAACGCTACCACCGGGATAACCAAATATCTGTTTTACGCCTTGGTCAATCAAAGATTGAATAACCATCTCTGCACCTGACAGCTTCGCCATGGTTGTTGCCTCCAATGTTACTGATTTATTATATAGTGAATCATTTTGCATCAACTTGTAAGTAAAATCAATAAAGTCAATCAACTAAGTGAAATTCAAATAAAATTAAACACAAATAATTTGTAGGAATTCCTCGCGTTGTTTACAGTAATTTGAGAAACGACTGTAATGAATATATATAAAAACAAAATTAACGCCTTATGGTCAGCCACCGACCATTTATAACGAGCTAAAGAAAACCCAGTTAAAGCTATTTATTTGTCCCTTTAACTTATAGGAAAACACCAAATTGTTTACACTTTATTATTTATAATTAATTAATTTTATTTTCCAAATAAGAAAAATAACCTGTTTTAGCTTGTTAAACTGTTTTTTTAACCAAGACTGTCTAAATGTTCTTGAGTTTTTTAATTTTTTATCGTTTAAATAATTTATTAAAGTTTCTGGATCGGTAAAATGTAAAGAATCAGGATGGATATAAATAGCATAATCATACATCACGATATAAATTAGCTCTTGAAGTGTTAGTGCCCTATTTCTTCTAATATTTGGATACATATCAATTGTTAATCCCCAGCCTGAGTAAAATGGTTGCCCATAACAAACAACTTGTTTATTTCTAATTAATGCTTCAAAGCCTGCCAAAGAAGTAATTGTATGGATTTCGTCAACCTGCTCTATACAATCAATAATATCAACAAATTCAATTATATCATCAATATATTTTTTTATTTCACTTCTATTAACCTTACCTTTTCGGTTGCCACTTAAAACGTCTGGATGAGGTTTATATATAATATAATCATCAGGATTGTTTCGTCTAACTGACTTTATCAATTCTAGATTTGTTTTTATAATAGGCGAACCATATAAAATAGAGGCATCATCTTCAACTTGACCTGGTATTAAAATAATTTTTTGCTTATTTCCTCTTGGCCTAATATTGACTTTTTCACCAATATTATATTTACCTAATTTTGTTACGATAAGCAAATTTTGTAGTAAACTAGCTCTTTCTATTTGTTGTTTATTAACTTCTTTACTTGCTAACAAAAATTCTAATTCACTCATATTTTGAGAATTAAAATAAATACCTACCTCATCAATAACCAATGAATATGGCATGACTAAATTTGATCCTAATCCAATTGAACGGATAAAGCCATCTTCAATGCGAAGTGGATTCAATTGATTAATAATTGGATGTAATTTCTTTTTCCCTTGTCCCCATATTAATAATTTTTCAGTCCTGATTTTTTTTTCTTGTCTTTCATCATTGATAATTTTTATAAAGTTACTTACTGAGTGAAAACGACATGTTACAGAAGGTAACCTTAAATAAGGTAATAATACATGTTTTTTCCAAAATGAAAAACCAACTAAATTAATTGTACCTCTAAGTTTATTGTTAAGTGATTTAATTTTTATTAGATAGTTAATAACATCAAAAATAGTACCTCTTTTACCAGTATAAGGATTAATATATTTACAATATAATATATAACTTGCAGTAAACAATTCTAAAATTGTAGCTTGAGTTCTTCTATTGCTTGCTTGCAAACATTGTATATCTTTATGCCTATCATCTGTAACCCCCCAACCAGCATACCAAGGTAAACCAAAAGTAATCACCTGTTTACCTAATAAAAGAGCCTCAAACCCCATATGAGAGGTAACAACATAGACTTTGTCAAAATGTTTAAGTAATGAAAAGGAATTTACATCTTGGTCAAATAAGATAACAGACTTTCTGTTAGCAATTTTAGTTAAATACCCTTTTTTATATCCATTTATTACATCTGTATGAGTTTTTACATAAATTGTGGAGGATGGGTTCTCCTCAATTGCACAATTTAGCATTGATATAAAAGTTTGTTGGCTTGCTCCTCCTAATTCAACGGCCATATCTCCAAATGTTTGATCGATAACTAAAATTCTTTTATTTTTGATTTTTTCCTTGAAACCACAAAAATTAGGGGCATGATTATATTTTGATAACTGTTCTCCGATAATTAATTTTAATGCATAACTTGATTTATTAATATATTGATTCAAATTTATTTTATCTTTAATCAAGATTTCTAATTCTGAAGGAGTTCTAGAATCATAATAGATTCCAATATTATCAGCAATAAGTGATAGTGGGGGATAGCCTTCTAGACCTAGACCAATAGAGCGCAAAAAGCCATCTTCAAGAGCAATAAACGGCAGTAAATGTTTAGTTGCATACGCTCTAGCTTTAATTGTTGTTGGCCTATATCCCCACCCAGCAACTGCGTCAAATTTTCTATTAATATTTTTTTTACAAAACAATAGATTAGGAAAAAAATGGTTAATACTATTTATGGTCAGAATTTTTTTTGAAAAAACTAAGACATTTTTCATTTGGAGTGTGATTAGTAAGGTTATATAATTTTCTGTTGATTATTATGATAAATGTAAGCTTGTTCAATCGTATCAAATTGATATAAGCAACCAGCATCAAGTACCATAGCTTTATCGCAATAATTTTTTATAGCATTCATGTTATGTGAAACTAAGATAAGAGCGCGATCTTTTTTATTTTCAAATAACTCTGTTTTACATTTTTCTGTAAATTTAGAATCACCAACGGCAATTACTTCATCAATTAAATAACAATCAAACTCAATCGATAAAGATAAAGCAAAGGCTAAACGAGCCTTCATTCCAGAAGAATATTTTTTTATTGGTTCGTATAAATACGAACCTAATTCCGCAAAATGTTCAACATATTCTTTCGTTTTTTCAATGTTACATCCATAAATTCGACAAATAAATCTTAAATTATCCATTCCTGTCAAACTACCTTGAAACGCACCTGAAAAAGCTAAAGGCCAAGAAATTGACATATTTCTTATTATTGATCCTGTTGTTGGTTTTTCTATTTCACTTAGAAGTCTAATTAGTGTAGATTTACCTGCACCATTACGCCCCAATATACCAATTTTTTCTCCTTTGCATAAAGAGAAATTAATATTATTAAGGACTGTTTTATATCCTTGTCTAGTTGAGTATTGTTTACTGACATTCTTAACAAGAATCATTAATTACCCTCAAGAATATAATTCTCATTAATTTTTACCATTGTTAATCCTACAAATAATAAAACTATATCACAAAAAACTAAATAACTTACACTTTGATGTGTTATAGTTAAAGGACCAAAATAACCAGCTCTAAACATTTCTGTTCCATTAATTGGAGGAATATAAAGTAATAACTTTTGAATATCATGGGGAAAGGTATCAACCCAAAAGAAAGCCCCAGATAACGGCATAAGTATAAAACTTAAAGTTCCCCACATTTTATCAAAAGCCTCATATTTAGCAGATAAAACAAAAATAATCAAACCTAATCCTAGAGAAAACCAACACATTAATCCCCAAGCACACAACATATAAAAAGGATCATAAGGTATAGCAATTAATCCAATAAAGATAAAAATTGATATAACGAAAACTTGAGCTGCACTAGCCCCAATCACTTCAAGAAAAATTCGGGCATATACTAAATCTAAAATTTTGATGTTACGGTGATATAACAGTGCGTTATTAGCAGTTACAGAATTTTTTGCTCTAGATGAAGCATTCCGCCACATCATTACCATTGGATAACCAGTTAATACAAATGCAATAATATTAAGATTGGATACGGAATTTATTTTAAAAAAAAACCACATTAAACTTATTAATAAAGTTAATGACATAGGTTCAACAAATAGCCAAAGAAAACCAATATTACTACGCCCATAACGAGTAATTATTTCCCTTAAAATTAAAGCATTCAATACACGAATTTGTATTTTTAATGAACGCATAAATGATGTTTTAGTAATTACTTCTGCCATTAATCTTTATGCTCTCTTATACCAGCTAAAAGTAAATTAATAATGCCATATACTAAAAAACTAATTATAAAAGTTGCAATGATATTATAAATGCGAGCAGGTTTAAACGATACATCTGATAGACTTGGTTGTTCAATTCGCTCTAGATAAAGCTGCTTTTTAGTTATTTCCACTTGAGCATTACGTAACGATAATGTAGCTGCTTCAAACTGCTGTTTAGCAACAGTATTATTAATTAATATTTGTTGATATTCAGCTAAGTTAGCATCTTTATTTTTATTTCTCTGAAATTCAGCTAGTGCTTGAGCTTCTTTCTTCATCTGTGACTCAGCATTTTTCAATTCAGCTAACGATGTGGTTATAAGATCTTGTTTGGCTCGTAAATTTATTTGGTTTACAAACCCTTCAGCTTGTTTCAATAATTGCTCGTTTATTTTAAATGCATCTTGCATATCGAAAGCATTTACACTAATTGTAGCAATACCTGTGGAATTGTCGAAATTAGCATTTATCATATTACTCATGTACCGATAAAAATATTCTTTTTTATCATAAAAATCAAAGTTAAATCCATTAAATCTCGATATCACATCGCCTTTTGTTGTATACCATTCTTGTACTGGTAAAAATTTTTCGACAGAAGATAGCGCATCTCTGGATTTTATATACGACAAAACAACATATGAATCATCATTGGAGCGTGAAATTCCAACCTTTGAAAAAAAACTTCCTAACCCACCCAACGATGATTGGGTATCAGAAGAACGTATAATGTATTTTGCCTCTGATGTATAAATATTTTCAGCTATTAATCCAAAATAAATTATCGATAGTAAGGTTGGAAATATAACAACTAAATATAATAACCAATTTTTTTTTCTTTTAAAATTTAAATACATAAAATCTCACAAGGTACTAATCAAAACATTATTCACTAATTTGGTTAACTTGATTAACAACTCCAATACCAGGCGAGAAAATTGCATACAAGAATTTTTGCAATTCTAGAATTGGTGCCGATGCAATATAAACAATATCGTCATTTTTTATTCGAAAATTTTTCATTACAAAAAGTGAGTTAGGATTATTTAAATCTATTTGAAAAATCGTTGGTATAAGTTCTTTCCTATTATCAATTGACAAATTTTCTTGATATCTAAAGACAAACACACCTCGGGCATCAGATTGATTATCTCGTAAGCCACCAATACGAGCTAATGCTTGAGACAAATTAATTCCAATAGCTTCAAATTTGACTTCTTTGGTTGAACCTATTGCCCCCATAGAAATGAAAGAATTTGGTTTATTAATTAACGTAATAACATCATCTTTTTGAAGATGAATATTAAATCTAGGATTAGATAATACTAAACTTAACGGGATTTCATTAACTTTATTATTTCTAGTAATTTGTATTAAAGTATCTTTAATATCATACATATTGCTACCTAACATGGTAACCGCATCTAATAAGCATTCCCCCTTGGCTGTTATAGGCATTTTACCGCTAAATTTATCACCAATAACTGTAACAGTCGATGAACGTTTTTCCAAAACAGTAACAATTATTTGTGGTCTATTAGCAATTCCAGACAACTTTTCAATGATCTCTTTTTGTATCTGTTTAGGAGTTTTATTAACAACTTTCATATTTCCTACAAACGGCAAAGAGATAAATCCTTTGGAGTCAACAACAACTATTGGTAATTCAGTTAATCCAGTTTTCGGAGCACCTGTATCATTTGAACCTACAAATAGTATTGCAGGAGGTGTTTCGATTATAGAAATTTTTATGCTATCCCCTTTTCCTATATTATCAACCTTTTTATCTTGGCTATCTTTTTCACCAATAAACTTGATAAAATTAAACAAATTAGTTTGTGTTTCTTTTATAGAATCTGGTGAAGTATTTAAATTGATGATTTGGACTTTACTATAAAGTTTATCTAATTCAGTATTCTGCTTATTTATATTTTTTATAGAAGAAAAATTAGGTCCTGAATGGGGTAAAGCTGAACAACCACTTAAAATTATTACTAATGCTATTGGAATAAGAGATGGTAATTTCAAAATAAATTTCCTTGTTCATCAATTCATCTATAGATGGGTGTCTTAGCCAATACCCCTTGTAATCAGTAATTCTAATTGTCAGATAACAGCACCCCATTTTATTTATATTATAGTTCTAAAAAACAGATTAAATGCACTACAAAATTTGGAGGAAACTCTATCAGCCACATCCCACACACATATTTTTTACTTTGGCTGCTTCCTTCCGGACCTGACCTGATGAGCAAAAAAATGTTGCAAGAGGACCCATAGAGTCTCCATTGAGAAAGGTAGTATTATGCTTTAATTTAAAAATTAATACAACATTTTTTATAAAAAAACTAGCCTTTCTATTTGTTTTAACAAAAGAAAGGCAATTATATTGAGGGTGTAAAAAACAAATTTATAAACCTAGATAACTAGATTTTTTTCTACACGTTCTCTAAACTTGATTCCCGGTCTAAATGTGACAACGCGACGAGCTGAAATATCTACACTTTCACCCGTTTTAGGATTACGTCCTGGACGTGAATTTTTATCGCGAACAGCAAAATTACCAAATCCAGATAATTTTACTGGCTCTCCTTTTTCTAAAGCCACACGAATCTCTTCAAAAAAGAGTTCAACAAGGACTTTAGCTTCTTGGCGATCAATGTTAAATTTTTCGGCAAGACGATCTGCTATATCTGCTTTAGTTAATGTCATATTATTATTCTCTTAATAGGGCTTTAAAACGATTCTGTAAAGCAATAACGCACTTGCTTACAATGTTTGTTATATCTTCTTCTTCAAGTGTACGAGATTTATCTTGCAAAATCAAACTAATAGCAAGGCTTTTTTGATTTTGTTTGATGTTTTCACCTTGATACACATCAAAAAGATTAACTTTAATAAGTTGCTCACCACCAGCTTTTTTACATTCTGAAATAATGTCTGCTGCTGGTACCGTATTCGGAACAATAATTGCAATATCTCGTTTATTCGACGGATATTTGGATAAGTCCTGAGCAACAGGTATCTTTTTTTCATTGATTTTAGCTAAATTTATTTCAAAAACAAGCGTTTTACTATTTAAAGATAATTTTTTTTCAATTTCTGGATGTAAGACACCAAAATAACCTATTAATTCCCCATTTAAATAAATTACAGCACTTTGTCCTGGATGTAAGGTTGATAATTGAGATTTTTTAAACAATACATTATCAGCACATCCCAAAAGAGACAAAATTAACTCAATATCACCTTTAATATCGTAAAAATCCACGTTCTTTTTTGGAAGTCCCCAATGTTCTTCGTATAAATTTCCTGAAACAATGCCAGATAACATTAATTCTTGACGTACACCAAATTCACATTTTTCATCAGGTATAAAACGCAAGCCAGTCTCAAATAATCGGATACGTGTTTGCTGACGGTTTTGATTATATAAAACTGCATCTAATAATCCAGACCATAGCGATAACCGCATAACCGACATTTCACTTGAAATAGGATTCGGTAATATTATTTCAGCTTGTTCTGGGTGAAGAATTTGTTGAATTTTGGGGTCAACAAAGCTGTATGTTACTGCTTCTTGATATCCCCTATCAACCAATAGATCTTTTATTCTTCGTAGTGATATTTTGTTTTCTGGTTTAGGTTTCATCACTGATTCAATCTTTAGATTGGCATTTGGAATATTGTTATATCCATAAATACGTGCAATCTCCTCAACTAAATCCTCTTCAATTTGTAAATCAAACCGCCAACTTGGTGATTTGACAACCCAAACATTATTATTATATTCAACTTGACAACCAAGTCTGTTTAAAATATCACTGATATTTTGAGTTTCGATTTGATAACCAATTATACGATCGATTTTATTGCGGTGTAACTCAATAGTTGCTTGTGTAGGAAGCTCATTTTGATTTGTGACATCAATAATTGGACCTACTTCACCACCACAAATCTCAATTAATAATTGACTAGCTCTTTCCATTGCAGCAAATTGTAAAGCAGGATCAACACCTCGTTCATAACGGTGTGAAGCATCCGTATGTAAACCATACGCACGAGCTTTTCCTATTATTGCTAATGGATTAAAAAATGCTGATTCAAGAAATACATCTTTAGTAGATTGAGTTACACCTGATTTTTCTCCTCCCATAATTCCTGCTAATGCTAAGATTTTTTGGTGATCAGCAATAACTAAGGTTTTATCATTAAGTTTAACTTCATTACCATTGAGTAAAACTAGTTTTTCATTTTCTTTAGCATAACGAACAATGATACCTTTTTCTATTTGATCCAAATCGAAGGCATGCATTGGATGACCTAGTTCTAATAACACATAGTTAGTAATATCAACAACGGCATCAATTGAACGAATTCCGCCTCTACGCAATTTTTCTTTCATCCAAAGAGGTGTTGTTGCATTAACATTAATATTTTTTATAACTCTACCTAAATAACGTGGTGCGGCTTTGGGGGCATTGACCTCAATTGGTAAAATATTGGTAATCGTTGCAGGTACATTGTCTACTTTTAGTTCTTTCATAACTATATTGTTAACTGCAGAAATATCTCTAGCAATACCAATAATACCAAAACAATCTGAACGGTTTGGAGTTACACTAATATCAATTATTACATCATTAAGATTTAAATATTCGCGAATATCCATACCTAAAGGCGCATCATCAGGTAATTCAATAATTCCATTATGATCATCAGAAATACCCAACTCGGAATAAGAACAAAGCATCCCTTCTGAAGGTTCTCCTCGCAGTTTGGCTGCTTTAATTTTAAAATCACCAGGTAATATAGCTCCGACTGTGGCACAAGCAACAGTTAATCCTTGACGGCAATTTGGCGCTCCACAGACAATATCAAGTAATTCTGATTTACCTATATCAACTTTCGTAACACGTAATTTATCTGCATTAGGATGCTGCATACATTCAACGACTTTGCCAACAACTACTCCTGAAAAATCACCAGCAACCTTTTCAATATCATCAACTTCTAAACCAGCCATTGTTAATTGTTCGGCTAGCGTTTCGCTACTAATTTCTGGATTGATCCATTCACGTAGCCAACTTTCACTAAATTTCATGTTTTGATCTCCAGAATTAATTAAATTGTTTTAAAAAGCGTAAATCATTTTCAAAGAAAGAACGTAAATCAGTGACACCGTAACGTAACATGGTTAACCGCTCTATTCCCATACCAAACGCAAAACCGCTATATACTTCCGGATCAATACCAACATTACGTAATACATTGGGGTGAACCATTCCACAACCTAATACTTCTAGCCATTTACCATTTTTAGCCTTTATGTCAACTTCGGCGGAAGGTTCGGTAAATGGGAAATAACCAGGTCTAAAACGTATTTCCATGTCATCTTCAAAAAAACAATGCAGAAAATCGTGCAATAGTCCTTTTAAATGAGTAAAACTGATATCTTTATCAACAAGCAAACCTTCCATTTGATGGAACATTGGCGTGTGAGTTTGATCATAATCATTACGATAAGTTCGCCCTGGAGCAATGATTCGAATTGGTGGTTTTTGATTTTCCATTGTACGAATTTGTACGGTTGAAGTTTGTGTTCTTAATAATCGTTTTGCATCAAACCAAAATGTATCGTGATCAGCACGAGCAGGATGATGAGCAGGAATATTTAGTGCATCAAAATTATGGTAGTCATCTTCAATTTCTGGCCCAGTTTCAACAATAAAACCTAATTCACCAAAAAAATCGACTAAGCGATTAATTGTTTTGGTAACGGGATGTAATCCACCTAATTCAAGCGTTTTTCCTGGTAAAGTAATATCTATCGTTTCATTTGCCAACTTTGCATCGAGAGCTTGACGCTCTAAAAGATTGCGTTTTTGATTTAATATTTCAACAACTTTTTGTTTTGCATCATTTATTTTTTGTCCTACAGCTGGACGTTCATCGGCAGGAACATCACGCAATGAAGCCATTTGTATTGTAAAATGGCCTTTTTTACCAAAAAACTCTACCCGAATTTGTTCGATCGTATTAATGTCATTAGCACTTTCAATAGCGGATTTGGCTTTATTTACCAGTTCAACTAATTGAGACATACAGTTCTCCTGCTTATTTGTTCATTATATAAAAAAAGCCTCTTTTTGAGGCTTTTATAATCATCTTTTACTTTTTTTTTGCCTCGTTAATTAGCATTACTAAAAAAGCCAAAAAAGAAATAAAAAATAACTAAGTTCATAATTGAATAACTCTTTATAATAAAAATCAAAATTTTAAAATTATAAAAGCCGAGATAACTCGGCTCTTATGACGCTATTACAGTGCTGCTTTTGCTTTTTCAACTAATGCAGCAAACGCATTTTTATCAAATACCGCAATATCAGCAAGGATCTTACGATCAATCTCAATAGAAGCTTTCTTTAAACCATTAATAAAACGGCTATATGAAAGACCACATTGGCGTGCTGCAGCATTGATACGAACAATCCATAATTGACGGAATTGACGTTTACGTTGACGACGGTCACGGTAAGCATATTGTCCTGCTTTGATTACAGCTTGGAAAGCAACACGATATACACGTGAACGAGCACCATAATAACCTTTTGCTTGTTTTAAAATTTTCTTGTGACGTGCACGAGCAATAACACCACGTTTAACACGAGCCATAAACTATATCCTCTAAATAAATTAACCAATGAATTAAGCGTATGGAACACACGCAGTAACTAAACCTAAATCGCCTTTTGACACAGTTGTCAAACCACGTAAATGACGTTTACGTTTGGTTGATTTCTTAGTTAAGATATGACTTTTATTAGCTTGCTTATGCTTAAAGCCACCAGAAGCTGTTTTTTTAAAGCGCTTTGCTGCGCCTCTTACAGTTTTAATTTTAGGCATTTTATTAATTTCCACTTCGCATTGTTAATAAAAATAAAATAATGGTGTAAGTTTTAATAAATTAAAAGTTAGCTTGTAAAACCATTATTTTTTCTTTGGCGCAAGTACCATTATCATTTGACGACCTTCGATCTTAGTTGGATAAGATTCAATGATAGCCAAATCAGCTAGGTCCTCTTTAATGCGATCTAGCATTTCAGAACCCAACTGTTGGTGAGCCATTTCACGACCACGAAAACGTAACGTGACTTTAGCTTTATCGCCATCTTCAAGAAAGCGAATCAGGCTGCGGAGTTTTACCTGATAATCGCCTTCATCTGTACCAGGTCGGAATTTAATTTCCTTAACCTGAACAACCTTTTGCTTTTTCTTTTGCTCTTTTGTTGCTTTACTCTTTTCATAGAGGAATTTGCCATAATCCATAATTCGACAAACAGGTGGCTCTGCATTAGGGCTTATTTCAACTAAATCAAGAGTTGCTTCTTCCGCTTGTTTTAAAGCTTCGTCTAAGCTTACAATACCGAGCTGCTCACCATCGACGCCGGTTAACCTCACCTCGCGAGCAGTAATTTCATCGTTAATTTTATGCGCGCGTGTTGACTGAATTCGTTTACTGACTTTAATATCTCATTCCTCCAAATTAATTTATCATTAATTCATTTGTTCTAATGAACGACTATGAATTTCGTTAAGCAACAATTCTATAACATGTTTCACTTCAAAGCTACCAAGATCTTTACCTTGGCGCGTTCGAACTGAAATAGTACCCGATTCCATTTCTTTATCTCCACAGACAAACATATATGGAACTCGTTTCAATGTATGCTCGCGAATTTTAAACCCAATTTTCTCATTTCTCAAGTCCGCTTTTGCTCTAATACCAACTTTTTGTAATTGTTCGGATAATTGTTTGGCATATTCGGCTTGATTATCAGTAATATTGATCACAACAACTTGTAGTGGAGAAAGCCATGTAGGGAAAAAACCAGCACAGTTTTCAGTCAATATACCCATAAAACGTTCCATTGATCCTAAAATAGCTCTATGAATCATAACAGGGGTATGACGTTCATTATCCTCACCAACATAAGTCGCATCCAAACGTTCAGGTAACATAAAATCAAGCTGAACTGTACCACACTGCCATGCACGACCTAAACAGTCGTGTAATGTAAACTCAATTTTTGGCCCATAAAAAGCCCCTTCACCTGGTAGGTATTCAAATTTGATACCATTTTCAGTTAAACATTCAGCTAAATCTTTTTCTGCTAAATCCCATGTTTCATCTTTACCAATTCTCTTTTCAGGGCGAGTCGACAGTTTGACCGTAATATCGGTAAAACCAAAAGTACTATAAGTATCATAAACCATTTTGATACAACTATTCACTTCACTGCGAATTTGACTTTCAGTACAAAAAATATGGGCATCATCTTGAGTAAAACCACGAACCCGCATTAAGCCATGTAAAGATCCTGAAGGCTCATTTCGATGACAACTACCAAATTCTGCCATACGTAATGGTAAATCACGATAAGATTTTAACCCTTGATTAAAAATCTGTACATGTCCTGGGCAGTTCATTGGTTTAATGCAATATTCGCGGTTTTCTGAAGATGTTACAAACATTAATTCTTTGTAGTTACCCCAATGTCCTGTTTTTTCCCACAAAATACGATCCATCATAAATGGACCTTTCACTTCTTGATAATCATATTCCTTTAACTTTGTACGAACAAAAACCTCTAGTTCACGGAAAATTATCCAACCATCATTATGCCAAAACACCATGCCAGGTGCTTCTTCTTGCATATGATAAAGATCAAGCTGTTTACCTATTTTACGATGATCTCGTTTAGCGGCTTCTTCAAGAAATTGTAAATAACTATCCAGTTGTTTTTTGTCTGCCCATGCAGTTCCATAAATGCGTTGTAACATTTTATTATCACTGTCACCACGCCAATAAGCACCAGCGACTTTTTGTAATTTAAAATGATGGCAAAAACGCATATTTGGTACATGCGGTCCACGACACATATCAATATACTCTTCATGATGATAAAGTGCTGGCGTTGCATCCTTAGGGATATTTTCATCTAAAATTGCAATTTTATAAGGTTCATGACGATTCCAAAAAATTTCTCTTGCTTGTTCCCAACTAACAATTTCTTTTTTTACATCGTAGTTTTTCTTTGCAAGCTCAAGCATACGCCTTTCTAATGCATCAATATCTTCCTGCGTTAATGAATGTTCTAAATCGACATCATAATAAAAACCATTGTCAATAGTTGGACCAATTGCCATTTGTACATCAGGCCATAATTGTTTAATAGCATGCCCTAGTAAATGCGCACAAGAATGACGAATAATTTCAAGCCCATCATCATCTTTAGCTGTAATAATAGCTAAAGATGCATCTTCAGTAATGACATCACAAGCATCTTTACGTTCACCATTTACACGTCCAGCTATACAAGCTTTTGCTAGCCCCGCACCTATACTTTGTGCGACTTCTAAAATGGTAACAGGTTTATCAAATTGACGTTGACTTCCGTCAGGAAGAGTAATAATTGGCATAATAAATCCTTAAACAGTGGTGCGCCACACGAAAGCGCACTTGCATACATAAAAAATAGATCGAGTATATTATCACTTATCATCAAGATTTTAAATAAAAAATCATTTCCATACCGTTCTAAATAAATTTAAAAATATAAAGTGTAGGAAAACACCGAGTTGTTTACACTTCATGGTTAAAAAAATCCTCTAAAAACTCATAAGGCGTTTCCCCTGAAATCGCTTTATGCTGTTTAACGGTATTATAAAAATTAATAAAGCATTTAATCTCTTGTTTTCTCTCTTTTGAGTCACTAAATATTTGCTGATTATGCCACATCTCAATTCAAAGTTCGTATCACTCTTTCGGTTTTCCCATGCGTTTGTAGACAAGAGGGCTTGGTAAATTTTTAATTAATACGATGGCTATCACTTTTTAACAAATAAGTGTTCACTTGTGCCTTGATATGCACGTCCATTATCGGAATAAATACATTCAATGGTATAAGGGCATTGGACCTAACACATCGTTTTGTAAAAACTGTGCTGAGCTAAATTGGGATTTATCAGGGTAAATACTGGCATAAAGCTCACGTGAAAAATCATCAATGCCGACAAATAAATATTCTCTAGCTTGCTGTTTTGTTTGATTTTTAAGCAAATATAAACATTTGGTATCAACGTATAGTATTTCACTTGGATAAGTTTTGTTATAGCGTTTAGCCAAATATGTAACTGTTATTTTTTCTTTATGATATAAGCGCCCTACCTCTTGTTTGTGATAAGGTGTTAGTTTTGTTTTTTTATGTATATTCATTACAGTCGTTTCTCAAATTACTGTAAACAATGCGAGGAATTCCTAAATCTTGACAATTAGAGAAAAGCCTTTTGTAAGAAGTGTGTAATAAGTAATAAAAATGCCCTTGTTTAAGTCAAATAAAACAAGAGCATTGATACTTAGTCTTTATTTATTAGGCAACACCAGGAACGGTGAAATCCATAATAAGCAGTAAAGTTGGCAAAATAAAGATAGATAAAACCGTTGATGCAAAGAAAATGCTCGAAGCTTGTTCTTGCTCGACATTCCAATTATAAGCCAAAATCACCGCTGTTGATGCTGTTGGCATGGCTAATAGGAATACTAACTCTTCTGCTTCCATACCTGTAATACCAAATAAGTACACTGAAATAAGCGCAACGACTGGTGTAATAAAGCTTTTTAAAACCACGTTGATCATTAATGGTTTAGATAATTTTAACTGAACTCCGTGAATTCCCACCCCCACAGCAATAAGCGAAATAAAGTTACAAGCGTTAGACATAATGTCAAAAGTATTAAATACAAAATGTGGTAACCATTTAGTACCATCGGTAACACTTACAATTAACCCTAAAATAACGGCCAAAAACATGGGTTTCATGAGTGAGTTTTTTACTGCACTAAAGATCATATCACCAGTAACTTTACCACCAGATAATTTAGTATCACATAATTCTAATAAAAAAATTGTCATCGGAATTAGTGATAATGCAACAACAAAATTAGCAATAGCAACCGAAATAGTAGATGCTGCCCCAAGCATTAACGTCAAAAAAGGGACTCCCATTCCGCCCATATTAGGAAAGCAACACAACATGGCATTCATCGCTGTTGATTTTAACTCTTTATGCAAAATGTATTTATTGGTTAGAAAACAAATTATCCATAAAAATGACATAGTGCAGAAAAAAGCGATCATCCAAATACCATTAAATATCTGCGATGGTTTAGCGTGAGACGTATGCACAAAAAGCAACGCAGGAAAAACAAAATTTGATACTAACCCTGATAATAATTTTTTAGAATCTTTTGTGAAAATGCCTTTTTGTACACATAACCAACCAAGAAAGATTAGTAAAAAGACCGGAAGACAAGAACTTACAACTTGCCCAACTGCAGACCAGATTAGATTCATTTTTTTAAAACTCCTAAAATAATATTACTTAAAAGACAAATTCGGTAATGGTCGGTAACTTAAGATTAGAGATTATATTTATAGACCGAGCTAAAATAAGTAGGTACAAAATCGAATATATTTTATTACATGTAAAACGACATTCTTCTTTGTTATAAATTGATATTATTAAATACTATTTCGCACTTACTATGATTATTACTATGTTTAATAAAAGACATTCTTAATTATAAAGTCGTTGTTATATTCAAATATAAAATAGTGTCACTTCGGTTCATTATACTTATTCTTATAGACCTTGTGTGAAGCAAGATCTACAAACAACCTTTAAAAAACAAAAAAACATAGAAATTTGGCTTAATATCAGTAAAAAAAATGGTTTATTTCTTTAAAAAACAAACAAATAAATAAAGTAAAAAACGAATGTTAAAGTATGGTAAAAATTAAAATGTCATTAAAATTACCTAAATAATAGCTCTTATTACATTTTATTTGTTATAATCGCCACTATAATTATGGTTAATTATTTGATTTAAATTGTTTATATTAAATTATCGCTATAAAAATATTTTTCTGATATTTATATAATGAAGGTAAAAATAGAAAATACTATATAAAAATTTGTTTAAAAATAATCAATAAATAATCAATACAATGTAAATCATTTATGTCACATTGTAAAATGCGCAATGCAATTTAAGTTAATTCTAACTTAAAACGTTCTATTTATTTTTATCAAAACCCTCCTCTTTTATTATATTGATTAAAAGATATTATGATCCCATATTGACAATTGAACTACGAAATCGTTTTAAAGCAATTAAAAAGAATACAGTACCAATTGCCAATAACCACGCAAACGAAGTCCAAACCACACTTAAACCAGCGCCACGATAGAGTATCGCCTGCCCTAATTCAACAAAGTGCGTTGTTGGTGCAAACATCATAATATTTTGAACTATTTCGGGCATACTTTCTCGTGGTGTACTGCCACCTGATAGCATTTGGAGTGGCAATAAAACTAAAATAAGTAACATTGCAAATTGGGCGGTTGATTTAGCAACGGTTGCCATGAAGATTCCAAGTGACGTTGTCACGAACAAGTGCAATGCCGCCCCTATTAAAAACAAGCTGACCGAACCAGCAATAGGCACATTTAACCAGCTATGAACAACCAGTAACAATGCAATCCAAGTTGATATTAAAACAACAAGCCCCATTGACCATACTTTTGATATCATAATTTCAAATGGTGTGACAGGCATAGCAAGCAGGTGATCAATCGTTCCATGTTCCCGCTCTTTCATTAAAGCAGCACCGGTTAAGATGATCGAGAGTGTTGTCACTATATTGATGATTTCCATTACCGAACCAAACCAAGAACGCGTTAAATTAGGATTAAATGCGGTATGTACTTGTATGTTAACAGGCAAATTCGTGACTTTACTGTAACGATTAACATATTCAGTCACCTCGCCTGTAATAATCTGCATTATGTAGCCATTACCAACAAATGCCTGCCCCATTCTGGTTGCGTCTATGTTGAGTTGAATTTCTGGGCTTTGGTTATTGAGCACATCGCGCTGAAAATTAGGAGGAATATTCAACGCAAACGTGTATTTATCAGTATCCATTCCACGATCGACATCATTCATTGAATATAATTTAACAGGAGTATTGAACATTGGTGGATAAAAAGCTGCAATAATTTGCGTTGATAAGGGGGAGTTGTCTTCATCAACAACAGCAATTGATGCATGATGTAACGAATCAGACGTTGCTGTTGCGGCAATATAGATATCAAAGGTAAAGCAATAGGCTATTAATAACAACATGATAGGATCACGCAGTAATCCCCAAAGTTCTTTAATGCCTAAGCGATAAATATTAATTAAACTTTGCATAATACCTACCCTTCTTGCTTTTTAAGAAGAAAAATACTAGCACCAAGCACAATTGGTATTGTTACCAATAAAATAAATATCGAATTATGCAAATCCATAAAGCCGAGTGCTTTGTTAAATACGCCACGAGCAATAATTAGCATATGCGTTGTTGGATAGATTTCACCAATATAACGACCACTACCTTCTAGTGATGCAACGGGATTTAACAGTCCTGAAAATTGAATAGCTGGTAACATTGTTCCCACGCAAGTTAAAAAGATAACCGCAATTTGGCTACGCGTGATCGTTGACGCCAATAAGCCAAAGCCAGTAGAAATAATACAATAAGCAAATGCAGCAAGGCACAATGTAAATAAGCTACCTTTTACTGGCACGCCAAAAATGGTGATTGCCATAAATAGCAATAATAAAAAGCTAAACATGGAAATAACAATATAAGGTACTTGTTTACCTAACAAAAATTCAGCTTTTGTGACTGGTGTTACATATAAGTTGATAATCGATCCCATCTCTTTTTCACGCACGACTGATAACGCTGCTAACATTGACGGAATCATTAATAATAAAATAGGAATAACCGCTGGCACCATAGATGGTAAGCTTTTGATATCAGGGTTATAACGATAGCGTGTTTCTATATTTGCTAAGCTAGTGGATGACTTTCCTGTTACTTCTTTTACTTTTTCGCTTAGCCAAGCAAGGTGCATACCTTGTACATAACCTTTGATTGTTTCTGCCCTTAGTGGCATAGCACCATCAATCCAAATAGCAATATCAACAGGATCACCACGTTGTATATCTCGTCCAAAATTAGGAGGGATTTCTATCGCTAAGGCAATATCATTACTCCGTAATCGGGCGTCCATGTCGTTATAATCAGTGATAGCGTTTTTTTCAATAAAATAGCGTTTAGAACCAGATAAATTAAGCGTATAATTTTGGCTGATGATACTTTGATCACGATCAAGCACTGCAAAACTGAGATCTTCAACATCCATAGTAATACCGAACCCCATTACCAACATTAAAATTGCGGAACCTAATAATGCTAATAATGCTCGTAATGGATCGCGTGATAATTCAAGTGTTTCACGCCATAAGCAGCCTATCATGCGTGTAAAACTAAATCCTTGAAGGTGATTTTTTTGTGATGTTTCAATAGCGTTATTGGTTATGACTTTTGGAGATTCAGTTATTTGTTCTTCAGTGTGACTATCATCAGCCCCAGCATCAACAAGATAACGAATAAACGCGTCTTCTAGTGTTTTTGCCTTTTTAGCGCTGATAATATTATCAGGTGTATCACTTGCTAACACTTTACCTGCATGCATTAACGAAATCCTATCGCACCTTGCAGCTTCATTCATAAAGTGAGTTGTAATAAATACGGTGACTTTGTCTTTTCTAGACAATTCAATGATCAAACGCCAAAAGTCATCTCGAGCAATGGGGTCAACCCCAGATGTTGGTTCATCAAGGATGAGGATTTGTGGATTATGCACCACTGCAACTGACAATGAAAGCCGCTGTTTTACCCCTAAAGGTAAACTATCGGGCAAGTTTTGTGCATCTTGCTCTAAACCAAAGCGTTTAAGCAATTCGTCAATACGCTCAGGTATTTTACTTTCCTCAATACCAAACAAACGTGCATGTAAAACTAAATTCTGTTTTACAGTTAACTCACTATATAAGGAAAAGGCTTGAGACATATAGCCTAAATGGCGCCTAACGTTTATATCACTAGCATCAACAGGTTTACCAAATAGCCACGCTTCACCTGATGAAATCGGTAATAAACCCGTTAACATTTTCATGGTAGTTGATTTACCACAACCATTTGATCCTAAAAAACCAAATATTTCGCCCTGCTTAATTGAAAAATTGACATGATCAACCGCAATAAAATTACCAAACTGTTTGGTTAAGTCTTTTGCTTCTATTGCTATTTGCAAATCTGTATTAAGGTCTAACGGTGGAATTTCGACAGTTTGATAACCTTGCTTGGCATTTTCAGGCATTAACTCGATAAAGGCGTCGTCTAAATTGTCTTTTTTGGTTTTTGCTAGTAATGAACTTGGTGTACCAGTTTCAAGAATTTTACCACCATACATCGCAACCAACCAATCAAAGTTTTGTGCCTCATCCATATAGGCCGTTGCCACAATTACACTCATTTGTGGTCTTTGTTTACGAATCTTGTTGATTAACTGCCAAAATTGCGCTCTGGAAAGAGGATCAACCCCTGTGGTTGGTTCATCTAAAATCAATAGATCAGGATCATGAATTAACGCCGAACATAAGCTTACTTTTTGCTTCATCCCACCCGACAAACGCCCTGCAGGTCTTGATAAAAAAGGGTAAAGACCAGTGCTATGCGTTAATTCGTCAATACGACGGCGACGCTCTGCAGCATCATTGCCAAATAAACGAGCAAAAAACTGTAAATTTTCTTCAACAGATAAAGTTGGATAAAGATTTTTGCCTAATCCTTGCGGCATATAGGCAATGCGTGTACAGACATTTTTGCGGTGTGATTTGTCTTTCATATCGCCGTCTAAGACATACACTAAACCGTCTTGAATAACATGAGCTCCCGCAATTAGCGATAATAAACTAGATTTACCCACCCCATCAGGCCCAATAAAACCCACCATACACCGTGAAGGGATGGCTAAATTAATATTATTAAGTGCACAGTTTTTTTTGTAATGCAGTGTGACATTGCTTACTTTTACCACAGCATCATCAATGGATTTAGCTTCATTTAATAAAACTAAATCCTTATTGTCTGAATCTGACATATGCTATCTCCAATTATTCGGTCGGACATTTTGCAATATCAGATAAGCCATCTGGCCATGGCGTTTTAGGATCAAGTTTAACCCAAGCCACACCGGGTAAACCAGTTTTAACTTGAGCTATATAACATTTTAATAATTCAGGGCTTAGTTGCGCTTTAACTCTAAACATCAGCTTTTGACGTTCATCTTTTGTTTCAACTGTTTTGGGTGTAAATTGCGCAACACTTGAAACAAACGAAATCTTGGCTGAAATGGCTTTATCTGGTAACGCATCTAAAATAAGTCTAACTTCGTCACCAATAGCCACTTTACCAGCCACCGTTTCTGGCAAAAAGAAAGTCAAATAGACATCATAAAGATTTACTAAATTTAAAACCTTACCACCAGATGGTAAAACCTCGCCTAACTGTGCAATACGATACTGAATACGTCCATCAACAGGAGCAACTAAAGTACTGTCATCAATATCAGCTTGAATTTGTTTTATATTTGCACTGGCAACATTGATAGCTGCTTTAGCACTATCAACACCGGCCTGAGCAACGGCAATTGCAGCATCTGCTGCTGTAACTTGCGATTTTGCAGAATCTAACGCCGCTTTAGCGTTATTAAATTTGGCGGTATCATCATCGAATTGTTGTATAGATAATGCGCCTTTTTGATAAAGTGTGCGAGTCCGTTGTAAATGCTTAGAAGCAATATCTAAATCGCTTTCACGCTGACTTACACCGGCTTGGGCTGCAACTTTATCGCTCATTTTTAACGCGACTTGTGCTTGGGCGCTTGTTTCATTACTTATTGCTTGCCCATATTGTGCTTGCGCTTCATTTAATTGAGCTTGTAAGGTATCGGTTTGCATAACAACAAGTTGTTGCCCTGCTTTAACAAAATCGCCCTCATTAACGTTAATTTTTTCTATTCTGCCAGCTAATTTTGTCGAAATATTGATTTCGGTCGCTTCAATACGTCCATTGCCACTGACAAAGTCCGCACCATATCCGTCTGTTTTAAATTGTTGCCATAAAATAAAAATGATAGCGACAATAACGACTGTAATAATAATCCCTTTTCTGCTTATTTGTTTCATGAATAACACCTTATATTTTAAAGTGATTTATAACAAAGCTTAACGAAATAACAAATCGTTATAGGCTATAATTGTATTGATTAAATAATATCAAATGTTTATGGCAAATAATATCTGTTCATAAAACAATCGCAATAAAAGCTAAAAAATTAAGCTGGATGGTTTTATATTTTATTTATAGATTTGAAATTAATAACATCATTATATTATGCAATAAAGCTGATATGCTCATTGCAAATTGATAAGTTATTTACAATAAAAGACTTATTATTTTATATTTTCAAATAATTTATTAACAATATAAGGATGTAAAATAGCAACGGGTAACATATATAATTTCCCCCAGATATTGTGATTTTTAACTGATGCAATTAAATATACTGTATTTTTACTTATGTCATTACCTTTATCTACAACACGAATACAAACACAAACATCTAAATGGCAATCTTTTACAACTAATGTCAATTTATCGTTGGTTTCCTCTGTTATGGTAAAAAAATCGGCCATATTGCTTTCGTCTGGTTGATGCTTATCTTCCGCAGAACTATCAAATCCATTAATCGCTTTGACACCGATTAATTTCACTAAACAATCCCTTATTTTAAAGAGTATTTTTAGCCATCTAGGTTGATAAGATGTCATCATTTTATAAGCTTCATAGGCTGTCAATTTTTTAGAAATATCTTTTTTTTGACAATCTAAATAATCGATTTCTTCTGCAATAAAGCTTACATTATCAGGTAATGTTTGCCGTACTTTTATAATATTGTTTTGTTTATTTTTCATATAATTATTCCCCTTCCTCCTATTGTATAAAATGCTTATCTAAAACATGAATAAAAATCATAAAAAAACACCACATTCAACAAATTTAGCAGTCAATTTAACTCCTAATCAGCTAACTATGCATTAGTTAATCTACATATTGAATACTATCAAAACATAAAACACTAATTGAAACAACATGATTATTTATATGCAAAAAATAATGTAAATGCTATGCTTGTAGCCTTATAAAAGACATATCTTCAATTTATCATTTAAAGGTGATGTTTATGGCGCTTCCCTCTTTTTTAACGCTTTACAATGAGCTTATCTCGACTCCAACAATCAGTAATGTCACGAACGAAGAATTAGATTATTCAAACCAACCACTTATTGAAAAACTAGCCACTTGGTTTGAAGATTTAGGTTTTACGGTTGATATTCAACCAGTTCCTAATACTCGCCACAAATTCAATATGCTAGCCACTTATTCCAATAGCGAAAATACAACACAAGGCGGGTTATTGTTAAGCGGACACAGTGACACCGTTCCGTTTGACGAAGGACAATGGACTAAAGAACCCTTTAAACTAACCGAAGAAAATAACAAACTATATGGACTTGGCACCGCTGATATGAAAGGTTTTTTTGCCTTTATTTTAGATGCGCTACGCGATATTGACCTTAAAACACTCAATAAACCGATTTATGTTCTTGCAACTGCCGATGAAGAAACATCCATGGCAGGCGCAGCATTTTTTGCCAAAAATACCAAATTACAACCTGACTGCACTATTATTGGTGAACCCACTTCGTTAATTCCTATACGAGCTCATAAGGGGTTTATCTCTAATTCAATTAAAGTGATCGGCAAATCAGGACATTCAAGTGACCCCGATAAAGGCATTAATGCTATTGAAGTAATGAATTTAGTTATTGAACGCTTATTGATACTCAAACAAAAATTTAAAGAACAATATCACAACGACGGATTCAGTGTACCTTACCCTACCCTAAATTTAGGTGTTATTCACGGTGGTGACGCTGCCAATCGTATTTGCGGTTGTTGTGAACTGGTGATTGATATTCGTGTATTACCCGATAACGATGTTGATTCACTGTATCATGCACTTTGCGAAGCGCTACAACCCGTTATGGATAAATACCCAAATCGAATTGCTATTGAATATGAAGTCGCCCCAATTCCCGGTTATGAGTGTAAAAAAGATCACCCCGTATTACAGCATATTGAAACGTTAGTCGGTCATAGTGCACAAACAGTTAATTACAGCACTGAAGCACCATACTTAAATCAAATTGCCCCAACAATTGTATTGGGTCCGGGTTCAATTGAGCAAGCACACCAACCCGATGAGTTTATTTCAATGGACTTTCTAAAACCGACTAAAACAGCAATAGAACAATTGATTAAGGATTTCTGCCTTTAGCTTTAGATACTAAATTATGCAAACGCCGACAATGTCGGCGAAAAGACAAAATAGCTTAAATAGTGAATGTTGAAAAATCGGTAGCAATTTCAGTGTTAGCAAAAATACTTCTTGCTTCGTTAACTAATTTATTATTATCATCCAAACTATATCTAGGACTAATATGCGTCATAATAAGTCGCTTAGCATTGGCTTGTTTAGCAATAGTTGCAGCATGAATGGTTGTCGAGTGCCCGCGTTCGATTGCTTTGTCTTCTAGTGCATTTTCTTGCGTTGCTTCATGAACAAGCAAATCCACACCGTTAGCAAGCGTAATTGATGTTTGACAAGGTATGGTATCTCCTAAAATAGCTAATTTTTTACCTTTTTTCATTTTACTTTGATAATCAACACCACGAATAATGCGCCCATCATCTAAAGTTACTGTTTTACCATTTTTTAGATCATTATAATAAGAACCAATCTGAATGTTGTCTTGCTTTAATTTATCGATATCAAGCTGAGCTGGCAGATCTTTTTCAATAATACGATAGCCAAAACACGGCACGCGATGTTGTAATAATTTGGCTTCCACTCGGAACCGTTCATCTTCAAAAACTGTGCTGTCTTGTTCAAGCTCAACAATATTAAGAGTATAAGTTAACCAAGAGTAGCTAATTTCGATCACAGTTTCGATAAATTGCTTAACCCCTTTCGGTGCAATCAAGGTTAATGGCGATTGATTTTGCATCAAAGAACGCGTAGTTAATACACCAGGTAAACCAAACAAATGATCGCCATGCAAATGCGTTAAAAAAATAACCTCGAGTTTGGCAAGGCTGAATTTGGCTTTTTGCATTTGCATTTGAGTTGACTCACCACAATCAAAAAGCCATAGTCCATGTTGCTCTTGCCTAAGATCTAGCAGCATACTACTGACATTGCGTTGCGCAGTTGGAGACCCAGCGCTTGTCCCTAAAAAAGTTAAATTCATAACGACCTAAATATTTTTACGTTCGATGGTTTGTTCACCCCAAAACAGTTTATCAGCTTTTGTTTTGGCAAAAGCACGTTTTAAGACTTCATCACTACCTTCTGACCAAATTTGTTCAGCAAGCACTTCATCATGATTAGCTAGTTCAAAAATCGCCTCGGCAATTTCTATTGATGTGTCACGAACTGTTGCCCAAGCACGGATATCATGCATATCTTTTTTGGTTGAGTTCATTTTTTTACTCCTTTATGATGGGATTAAGTGTAAAATAAACCTAATTGAAGAAAATTACAATAGGTTACTTTTTATGCTTACCGTGATATCACCCGCTAAAACACTTGATTACCAAAGCCCGTTAACTACTAAACAAAACACCTTGCCCCAATTTATGCACCAATCTGAAAACCTAATTGAAGACTGCAAAAAGCTAAGTTCTAAAGATTTAGCTACATTAATGTCAATTAGCCCCAAATTGGCCGAACTTAACTATGAACGCTTTCAAACCTGGCATCGTGATTTTAATCTTGAAAACGCAAGGCAAGCTATACTTGCTTTTAAAGGTGATGTTTACGAAGGATTGCATGTTGAAGATTTTACTCATAAAGAGCTCGAATTTGCACAAAACCATTTACGCATACTGTCAGGGCTTTACGGCATATTAAGACCACTAGATTTGATTCAACCTTACCGTTTAGAAATGGGGATACGGTTAAAAAATGGTAATAACAGCAATCTTTATCAATTTTGGGGTGACCAATTAACCAACCATTTAAACGGTGAGCTGACTAAGTCAAAAAATCGAACCCTAATTAATTTAGCATCAAATGAATATTTCAAAGTGATTAAAACTAAACAACTAAACGCTAACATCATTCAACCGATCTTTTTAGATCAAAGTAAAAATACCTATAAAGTTATCAGTTTTTATGCCAAAAAAGCACGTGGACTTATGAGTCGATACATTATAAAAAATAGCATTGAAAATAGTGATGATATTAAAAGTTTTAATCTAGAGGGCTATCAGTTTGATTCTAAACGATCAACTGACTTAGAATGGTACTTTATTCGTAATCACAAATAAAAGAATAAAAAATAGCAATGGAATTTTTGACCACATTATGGGCACAGTTTTTATCCACCCTGCCCTTATTTGTATTGATTTTATTAGGTTTTTTAGCGGTTAAATTAGGTCACTGGCAAAAAACAGTAACCGATAGCTTAACCAAATTTACCTTTTATATTGCGTTTCCGATTATGCTATTTCAGATCATGAGTCACTTTTCTGAACAGTCACAGATCGATATAAACGTGTTACTTGTCTTTTTTGGGGCTTCGTTTGTTGTCTTTGCATTTGGTTGTCTAATTGCGTCAAAGTTATTTAAATTAAATGGTTCAGAAAGTACGCTTTTTGCTATGGGAGGAATTTATACTAATACTGTATTTGTTGGTATCCCTATTATCAAAATGCTACTTGGCGACAAAGCCATTCCCATTGTTGCTATTATTGTTATATTCAACGCGCTCATTTTATGGACACTCGCTACGGTATCAATTGAATTTGTTCAAATGGGGAAATTTTCGGGACAAAGCTTTATCAAAGCATTAAAGAACATATCCAAAAACCCTATAATTCTTGGTATATTTGTTGGAATTGTAGTGAACTATATACAATTACCTATGCCAAAATTCATCAATCAATCAACCAAAATGGTTAGCGATATGACAGCGCCACTTTCGCTCATTGTGCTAGGAATGGGACTGGCAGAATACAAAATTCGCGATAAACTTCTAGTAACAACGGCGATTTGTTCATTAAAATTGGTCATATTACCCATAGCAACTTATATTTTAGGCAAATTAATCGGCTTACCAACATTAGAATTACAAGTAGTCGTATTACTCAGTTCAGTATCAATTGCGATAAATTGTTATATGATGGCACGGCAATTTCAGGTGTTACAAGGTCCAATTGCTTCGAGTTTGTTAATATCAACGGCACTGTCTTCTATCACAACGCCGTTAATTTTATCAATTATGACACATTTACCTTAAGGCGGGCAAATTAATGTGCGACACGTTTTGTGATTTTGTAGTGCAGCAACAATGCCAAAACAATAACAATACTACCCAATAAAAAACGTAACCAATCAATGGATTGGTGCCAAATTACAACATTTACTAAAATCCCCGTTGGGATAACCACATTATTCATAATTGCCAAAGTCCCCGAATCGACTTTGGTTGCGCCAAAATTCCATAAAAAATAACATAAACCTGATGCAATAACACCAAGCCAAACAATAATGCCCCATTGTAAATTAGTCGTGGGTAATTTTGACCAATCGCCAAATAACCCCCACCCCAAAGCAGCAACAATCACCGCACCAAAATAAACCCATGCAAAAGCTTGATACTGTGGCATTGGGTAAATTTCCATAATCCTTTTATACCCTACTTGTCCTAAAGCAAAAACAATATTAGCCCCTTGGATCAATAAAAAGCCGATAACAAAATCACGGCTAATATAGTCATAACGAATAATTGCCGCTCCAATTACCGCAATAATAGCAGTAAACAGATAACTCATTCTAAGTCGATGACCTTGCAATAAATCATAAATAACCGTGACATAAATTGGTGTAAAAATAGTAAATAACAACACTTCAGGTACTGAAATATATTGAAAGGAATTATAATAAAAAAAGTACATAATCCCCAATTGACAAGCCCCAACGCCCATTAAAAGAAACATCTGTTTAAAATTAATATTTTTAAAACGTAAAAATGGAATAAATGTTACAAAAGCCAACAACACGCGCATTACTACAGCAAACCAAGTATCCACCTGTCCACTTAAATAAACAGCAATAAAACTAAACGAAAAAGACCAAACAATCGTTACAAAAATAAGGTAAACCATAATTAATTCATATAAACAATGACAAATGGAATGCATCGTATCAATTCACTTAACAGTTGTAAACTTTACTCAAAAAGAATGTCTTATCATTCAATCAAATTTGAGCATCACTTCATTATTAATAAACTGGATAAACCCTATCGTTAAGTTGGTATTCTTGCTCAATTTGGGCTAGCTCCTCTTTTGAACCGGCTTTCGAGGCTTTGTCTAATCCTTCAATTTGTCTTGAGGTAACTTTACGACGTGGTTCAACATCCATAAAACTTTTGGCATCGTCTCGGCTGTAATCTATATATCTTAAACCCGCTTTATTTAATGGACTGTCCGTTCCATACTCCATAAAATGGCTGATCCAATCCCAAGCATAAGTAAATAATCGGTTGATTTTATCAATATAGATATATTCAATCACTTCGTCGCTATTTGGCTTACAAGCTACACCATATAAAGTATAATCTTCAAAGCTACCACCTTTAGGATTGACGATTGTTGAACCTTGTAATACTGCATGAAAGTCCGCCCAATCATAGACTTTAATTTGATATTTTTTTAAATCTTTAAATGCTCTGAATGGCAACCAAAATGTTGACATCCATTTTATTGCCACTGCTTCGTAAAGATACACTTTACCTGTTTTACGATTAAAGCGAATCGGATTGCTAAAAGGAGAAAAATAAGCAAAAAGA